>JBEGRX010000001.1:0-42098 GCA_041180205.1 Actinomycetota bacterium
GGTTCGCTGAATCTGCGAACTCTGGCTCCTTGGTTCGATACCTGGAAACCTTCGACCACACCGTGGCTGTCATGCAGACTCGAGCGGGTTTGGAGCGAGTGGCCTACGAAGCAGTGCTTGACCTAGCCGAAGAGAATGTGATTTACGCCGAGTTGCGCTGGGCCCCAGAGCAGCATCTGGCGAAGGGCCTGACTCTCGATGAGACGGTTGAGGCGGTTCAAGACGGTCTCGAGCGCGGCATGGCTGAGATTGAGGACCGCGGTGGATTTATCCGCACCGGGCAGTTAGTAACCGCGATGCGTCACGCCAACCGCGCCATGGAGATTGCGGAGCTGGCAGTGCGTCACCGCAATGCTGGTGTGGTTGGTTTTGATATTGCCGGAGCCGAGAAGGGCTTCATGCCGAATTTGCACAAGGAAGCTTTCGATTACCTAGCCCAGGAACTTTTCCCCTGCACCGTTCACGCTGGTGAGGCCGATGGCGTTGAGTCAATTCGCGATGCCATCGTTTCTGGTCGCGCCCTGCGACTTGGTCACGGTGTGCGCTTGGTTGAAGACATCATGTTCTCCAGAACCGAGGGCGATACCGACCTGGTGGTGCTGGGACCGGTGGCGCAGTGGGTGCATGATCGCGGCATCGCGCTGGAGACCTCACCATCTTCTAACCTGCAGACCGGTGCCTTCGAGATGCTCGGTGACAGCATGGCCGACCACCCGTTCGATATCCTCTACGACCTAGGTTTCAAGGTCACCGTCAACACCGACAACCGACTGATGAGCGCAACCAATTTGACCAAGGAACTTGAGATTTTGGTTGATACTTTCGGTTACTCGATCGCCGATCTAGAGCAGTTCCAGCTCAATGCTGCCGAGGCTGCCTTCCAGGGTCTACCAGAGCGTGAAGAGTTGATGGACATGATTGAGATGGGTTTTGCAGAGGCTCGTTAGTGCTAGCTGAAGCCTTCGGTCCAAATTCAATTGCGCACCACTCGGATATCACCGACTGGGAAGGGGCAATATCTGCCGCTGTGGCGCTGTTGGAGCAGGATCAAAAGGTAACCGGCGGGTATCTGGCCCGGGTGCTTGAGGCTAATCAAGATCAAGGTCCCTACTTTGTGGTGGCACCGGGCATCGCAATCGCGCACGCAGCCCCCGAGGAAGATGTTCAAGCCACCGGTTTCGCGCTGCTTCGCCTTCAGACACCGGTTGTCTCCGGATCCCACAACGATCCGGTGCAATTGGTATTCGCCTTTTGTGCTGTCGATTCCACCAGTCACATCGCGCTGCTTGGACAGTTTGCCGAGCTCATGAGCAAGCCGGTCAATGTGAACACTCTGTTAAATGAACCGAATCTCAGAATTGTTCGCAATTTATTGACGGCGTAGTTGGTTAGATAACTCTGTGAAGATTTACGCTGTTTGCGGGGCCGGGATAGGCACCTCGGTCCTTCTAAAATCCAATGCCGATCGAGTGTTGGCGAGCCTAGGTATTGAGGCTGAGGTTCAGGCAGTATCCGTTTCAGATGCGTTGGCGAGTGAATCTTTAGCGCAAGTGGTGCTGATCACTCCAGAGCTTAAAGATCAGATTCAGGGCATTCGATCCGAGGTAATCCCAATCGAGAATATCTTCAACCTTGAAGAGCTAACTCAGAAACTATCCGCCGCACTCAGCTAATGTTTTGCCATGGCTAATCTAGGCGGCACTGAGCGCACCAAGCTGAACCGAATTTCATACAAGGCTTCCCACCAGGTGAGTGACCTCTATTCGGTGTTGGACAGCAACCTAGTTGCTCACGTCGCACTGGTTCAAGACGGTAAGCCGCTAGTGATTCCGATGGCCTATGGGCGCGTTGACGACGTCATCTACCTGCATGGCTCCTCAGGCTCCAGACTGATGCGGCTTTTGGAGAACGAGCCGGATGTTTGTGTCTCAATAACCGAGTTGACCGCATTGAAGGTGGCGCGCTCGACATTCAACTCCGGGATGCATTACCGCTCGGTCGTGATTTTTGGTAGGGCATCGCTGGTCTCCGATGAGAATAAAGATGAAGCGCTAAATGCCCTAAGTGACGCCATGATTCCGGGTCGGGTGGCGGAGGTCCGCGCCAGCACCAAAAAGGAGCTTGCTGCCACCGTGATTGTCTCGCTGCCGCTCGATGAGTGTTCGGTAAAGATTTCGGTGAACGAGGTTGATGACGACGAGGGCGACCTGAACCAGGGCACCTGGGCGGGCATTGTGCCGTTTGTCACCACAATCGGTGAGCCAATCCCAGCCGATGAGGAAGCTGCTGGGCTGCAGGTTCCAGCGTCGGTTCGAAACCTAGCTAAGCGGCCCTAAGTAGCTGCTGCGCCCAAGATCTCAGAGTCTGAAGTTTCTGCTGGGCGACATCCTCAGAAGCAGCGGTGACCTGCAGGTAGCACTTCAATTTTGGCTCGGTGCCCGATGGTCGAATGATTACTCGGTAAGAGCTGGTAGTGAAGATGACACCCTCGGTTGAGGGCAGGTTTTTTCCAAGTTCTAGATTTTCAAACTCAGCACTCTCGCCCAAAATCTCAGCAACTGGGTTGCCCTTGACCTCGGCCATGATATTGCCGATAACCGATAGGTCGGTTACCCGGATGGAAACCTGACCGGTTGCTAGGTGACCATAGCGCTTTGCTAAACCGCGCAACAGATCCAGCAGATCCATGCCCTCCGCCTTGAGGGTCGCGGCTAGTTCCGCAATCGCAAGCGCTGCCGAGATGCCGTCCTTGTCGGGGGTTGCGCTCGGGTCAATGCAGTAACCGAGGGCTTCCTCATAACCGAAGCTAAGGTTCGGCACCTTTGAGATCCACTTGAATCCGGTCAGGGTCTGCTGATAATTCAGACCGTGAAACTGCGCAACCTTGGCCAAACTGGCCGACACAATCGAGTTGGCGAGGGTGCCGCCGGTTTTTGCGGAGGCAATCATTTCGGCAAGCAGTAGGCCAACCTGATCGCCGGTGAGCATTTGGTAGTCGCTGCCCTTTTTGACTCCAACTGCAAGCCGGTCAGCATCTGGGTCGTTCGCGATTATTAAGTCGGAGTTCTGGGCCTTAGCGTGTTCAAAGCTGAGGTCCATCGCACCGGGCTCTTCCGGATTTGGGAAAGAAACCGTTGGGAACTGCCCGTCTGGTTCCTGCTGGGCAACCACCGAGCTAAAGACAAAGCCGGCACGGTCGAAAACCGCCTTCATAACTCGATACCCCACGCCATGCATCGCGGTGTAGGTGATCTTTAGCTTGTTGCGTCCCGAGGTATCTGCGCTGACCAAAGATGCAGCCCTTGCGACATAGGTATCGATGTCGGCCTGACCCAAAATCTCAATGTCTTTGGACTTTGGAATTGCAGCAAAAGAGATTTCTTTTGAAATCTCGTCGATCAAGCTGGCAATTTGCTTGTCCTGGGGTGATATCAATTGCGAGCAACCGTTAGCTCCACCGAGGTAAACCTTGTAGCCGTTATCGCGCGGCGGATTGTGACTGGCGGTAACAATTACTGTGGCGCTGGCTAAGAATCTTTTGCCGGTAAAGGCTGCCACCGGGGTCGGCACCGCTGAATCAAATAGTCGAGTCTTGATTCCCGCGGCTGCAAAAATCTCAGCCGAGTCCTGGGCGAAAATGTCCGAATTCACCCGGCCGTCGTAACCGACCACTACAGACAGCTCACCATTTTTGTCGAGGTAGTCAGTCTTGTTTGAGTTTAGGAATCTTGCGATGGCAAGAGCTGCTTGAGCTACCACAATGCGATTCATGCGATTTGGGCCAGCACCCAATTCGCCGCGAAGGCCGGCGGTGCCAAATTGCAACCGGGTTTCGAATCGAGCGCGCAGTTCGGATTCATCTTCAGCATCGATCAGCTGTTCTAGCTCGAGTCGAGTTAGCGGATCCGGATCTTGGTTTAGCCAGCTTTTGGCACTTGCGATCAAATCCATTTAGAGCTTCGCCACAATCTCGGCAAGTAGTTTGCTGATTCTCGCCTCGGCATTTCGGCCCGCCTCCAGCACCTCGGCATGAGAGAGCGGGGTGGTCTGGATTCCGGCAGCCAGGTTGGTAATAAGCGACATGCCCAGGATTTCCATGCCTGCCTGTCGAGCGGCAATCGCCTCTAGCGCGGTTGACATTCCAACGATGTGTCCGCCCATTATCTTTGCCATCTGCACCTCGGCTGGAGTCTCGTAGTGCGGACCGCGGAATTGGACATAGACGCCTTCGTCCAAGCTCGCATCCACCTCGCGAGCTAGATCGCGAAGTCGCTTGGAGTAGAGGTCGGTCAGGTCGATAAAGGTGGCGCCTTCAAGTGGGCTGGCAGCGGTTAGGTTGATGTGATCCGAGATGAGGACCGCAGCCCCGCCTGCCCACTCGGGCTTGATGCCACCAGCGCCATTGGTGAGAATCATGGTTTTTGCCCCGGTTGCCGCTGCGGTTCTCACCGAGTGCACAACTGAGCGAACTCCGTGGTTCTCGTAGAAGTGGGTGCGAGCACCAATGACCAACGCGTACTTACCGTTGGGCAACCGAATCGAGCGAATGGTGCCAATGTGTCCAACCACCGCAGACTTAGAGAAGCCGATGATCTCGTTTCCGGGAATTTCACTCACAGTCTCGCCGATTAGATCGGCCGCCTTGGCCCAGCCGGAGCCCAGGGTTAGCGCGATGTCGTGATTGGCAATGCCTGAGATTCTGGCGATTTGGTTGGCCGCCTCTTGGGCGATTTCGAAGGGGTTAGCACCCTCGGCGTTGAGTGGATTGACCATAAAAATCAGTCTAACTAACCCCGTAACCCAGATTGGTAGGCCAGAATGAACCCGTGACAATTTCATCGTCGAATCAACATCGCATCGTAATCATCGGTGGTGGCCCAGGTGGCTACGAAGCCGCCAGAGCCGCTCGTCAGCTCGGGGCCGAGGTCATTCTCATCGAGGACAGCGGCATCGGCGGCAACGCCGTTCTCACCGATGTGGTGCCATCAAAGACCCTGATCGCTACCGCAGAGGCCGCTCAGCGAGTGGCCCAGGCTCAAAGCCTTGGAGTTACTTTCTCCATAGACCAAGTTGCTGTGCAACCTAAGGTCGAAATCGATTTAGAAGCGGTGAACAAGCGGTTGTTAGCTCTGGCCAAGAGCCAGTCCGAAGACATGTTGCTTTCACTTAAGAACGAAGGCGTCCGAGTCATTTCTGGCCGTGGTCGCCTCGACGGCAACCACCACGTTATTGTCGAGCCAACCCTGGGTGGTGAACCGGAGCGCATCGAGGCAAAGACCATCATTGTTGCCGTTGGTGCCCACCCCAGGGAGGTCCCAGGCTCAAAGCCAGATGGTGACCGAATCTTCACCTGGAAGCAGCTCTACAACCTAAAGACTCTGCCCGAGCACATGATTGTGGTCGGTTCCGGTGTCACCGGCGCTGAATTCGCCAGCGCATACCTGCAGCTGGGTAGCAAGGTGACTTTGATATCAAGTCGCGACAAAGTGCTTCCGGGTAACGATGCCGATGCCGCAGAATTGATTGAGGATGTCTTCCGCCGCGGCGGAATGCAGATTCTGAACAAGTCACGTGCCGTTGAGGTTGTCAACACCGAAAGCGGTGTTCGGGTCACGCTCGAAGATGGTCAAATCGTCGAGGGAAGTCACTGCCTGATGGCGGTTGGAGCAATCCCAAACACTGAGGGATTGGGCCTTGAGGAGGCCGGCGTAAAGCTGACCGAGTCTGGCCACGTGATTGCCAACAAGGTGGCGAGAACCTCTAGGGCCAATGTTTATGCGGTTGGTGACTGCTCAACCGCCATGCCGCTGGCCTCCGTCAGCGCAATGCAGGGCCGCACCGCCGTCTACCACACCATGGGTGATGTGGCAGCGCCGACCAGGATGCGCAATGTCGCATCTAACGTCTTCACCTCTCCGGAGATTGCCTCGGTGGGATGGTCGCAGTCCGACATCGAACAGGGGCTGGTGCGCGGCGAGATTCAAAAAGTAATGCTCGATACCAACCCCAGGGCAAAAATGCAGGGCATTCGCGAGGGCTTTATCAAGCTCTTTGCCTCTATTGGCTCCGGCACAGTGATTGGCGGAGTTGTGGTTGCGCCACGAGCGTCGGATTTGATCTTCCCGATTGCGGTTGCGATTGAGAATCGACTAACGGTTGATCAGTTAGCCCGCACCTACACGGTTTACCCATCGATTTCTGGTTCGATTGCCGAGGCAGCCTCAGCACTACACCAGCCCATCGACTAGTCGGTTATGTCAAGAATTCTGGTTCCTGCGGAAATTGTGGTGCCAACGGCTACGCCGATTGAACCGATGATTCCGGAGCGGTGAGCGGTCAGCGGTTGCTCCATCTTCATGGCTTCCAAAACCACCACCAGGTCACCGGCTTCAACTCGATCACCCTCTTGCACCGCGAGTTTCACCACGGTTGACTGCATCGGGGCGAGCAAGCTGTTTCCCTTGGCGCCGGTGTGAGAAGCGCTGCCCGAACTCTTGGCACGCTTTGGTGCATGACCGGCTGCAGAGCCAATCTCTCCAACCAAAAGGCGCTTTGGAACGCTAACCGCTAGACGCTTACCGGCCACTTCAACCGCGATCTCGTGGCGAGCTTCGGCCTCGGGGAGTTCCTCTGGTTGCCCAGACCAAGGTTCAATGGTGTTATCCCACTCAGTTTCAATCCAGCGGGTGTAGACGGCGAACTTACCGCTCTCGGCAGTGAAAGCGGGGTCGTTTACAATCGCGCGGTGGAAAGGCAATACGGTCGGTAAACCGTGAACCTGCATTTCCTCGAGCGCTCTTCTCGAGCGCTGCAGCGCTTCGGCTCGAGTTGCGCCGGTGACAATCAGCTTTGCCACCATCGAATCAAAGTTTCCGGAGACGACATCGCCCGAAACCACACCTGCATCGACCCGCACCCCTGGACCGCTTGGGGCGATGAACTGGTGAATCGCTCCCGGGGCGGGCAAGAAACCTCGGCCTGGATCTTCGCCGTTGATGCGGAATTCAAAGCTGTGGCCAGAAATCTTGGGGTCTGGGTAATCCAACACGCCACCCTCGGCGATGCGGAATTGCTCGCGCACTAGATCAAGTCCGGTTACCTCTTCGGATACCGGGTGCTCTACCTGCAAGCGGGTGTTTACCTCGAGGAATGAGATGGTGCCGTCCTGCGCCACCAGGAACTCACAGGTGCCAGCACCTTCGTAGCCAACGGCCTTCAGGATTGCCTTCGAGGATTCGTAGAGTCTGGACTCTTGGTCGGCCGTCAGGAACGGAGCCGGAGCTTCTTCCACCAGTTTTTGGTGGCGACGTTGCAACGAGCAATCGCGGGTGGAGACCACTACCACATTGCCGTGTTGATCGGCGAGGCACTGCGTCTCAACGTGACGAGGCTTGTCCAAATACTTTTCAATGAAGCACTCGCCTCGACCAAAGGCGGCAATCGCCTCACGGGTGGCAGATTCAAAAAGCTCTTGAATTTCGGCTGCGTCGCGCACAATCTTGATGCCGCGCCCGCCGCCGCCGTAGGCAGCCTTGATGGCAACCGGAAGCCCGTGAACCGCAACGAAATCTTCAACTTCCTTTACGGTCTCAACCGGATTGATGGTTCCTGGTGCCAGTGGTGCACCGACCGACTCTGCCACCTTGCGAGCTGAAACTTTGTCGCCGAGTTGCTCGATTGAGGCAGGCTTCGGACCAATCCAAATAAGACCTGCGTCAATAACCGCCTGAGCGAAAGCTGCGTTCTCGGACAAAAAACCGTAGCCGGGGTGAACTGCGTTAGCACCCGAGCGCTTTGCGATTGCAATTAGTTTGTCTGAAACCAAATAGGTCTCAGCAGCGCTCTCGCCGTTTAGCGCATATGCCTCGTCTGCAAGTTTGACGTGCTGGGCGTGACGATCGCCATCGGCATATACCGCTACGGTTAGGATTCCAGCATCCTTGGCGGCTCGAATGATTCGAACTGCGATCTCGCCTCGGTTGGCGATAAGTAACTTGGTAATTCGGCGCTGGGTCATAATCCAAAAGCTTATTGCCCTCTAGGGCAGGAAATTTATAAGCAAACGACAAAAAACTTGCAGTTTCGTTGCGGTTATCTCCATAGCGACTGGTAGTCGTGACCCAACTCAGTAACCAGTTCGCGAAGCGCGACCAACGATAGCCCGACCACGGTGTGGTAATCGCCCTCGATTCGTTCGACAAAAGCACCGCCGATGCCATCAATGGTGAAAGCCCCAGCTACTTGTAGCGGCTCACCGGTGGCCACGTATTTATGGATCTGTTCATCGCTGAGGTTCGCAAACGTCACAGAGGTTTGGGTCACCTTGCCCGAAGCCGTTCCAGTTTGCCCATCTATTAGCCAATGTCCCGAGCACAGCAGCCCGGTTTTACCTCGCATCTTTTGCCAGCGGCTAATGGCCACCTCTGGGCGGTGCGGCTTGCCAAGCACCTCACCATCGAACAGCAGTGCCGAATCGCAACCAAGCACTAGACCCTCAAAGCTCACCGCTTCGGCCTTTGCCCTGGCAAGCAGCAGGGTCATCTCTTGGATGGTGGCAGGCTTTTGCTGAGCAACCAAAGCGTCTTCGTCAACACCTGGGGCGCGAGTTTCGAACACAATTCCAGCGTCGGTTAGCAGCCGCTTTCTAGCGGGCGATGTCGAGGCGAGCAGCAATTTGGTCACGGAAGACAGGTTAGCTGTGGAACACTGTGGGAGTGAATCTTCGAGTCAAAATTGAAAAAGTCGCCCACGGTGGAGTTTTTGTAGCCCGCCACGAGGGTCGAGTCATCTTTGTTACCGGTGCTATCGATGGCGAAGTGGTCGATGTCGAGGTGACCGAGGATGCTGGCAAGTTCTTGCGAGCCAGCGTCACAAACGTGGTTGAGGCATCCGAGTATCGCCAGCCACACTTCTGGAAGGCGGCCCGCGAAGGTGCAGGCGGTGCGGAATTTGGACACATCAACCTCTCCCACCAGCGAGAGCTAAAGTCCCAGGTGCTGGCTGAAGCGTTGCAGCGTATGGCTGGCATCGATCTGGAAACCAAGGTTGAAGCCTGCCCACAGGAAACCGATGGCCTGCACTATCGCACCCGAGTGCAGCTGAACGTCGATGCCTCCGGCACCGCCGGTCCAATGCGGCCAAGAAGTAACGAGGCGGTTTTTAGCCCCACTCTGCCTTTGGCGGTTACCGAAATCGAAGAACTTGGCCTGCAGCTAAAAAACTGGAATGGCGTAAAGAAGATATCGATCGCCGCTAGCTCAACCGGTGATCTGCAGTGGCTGGTTGATGACAAGCCGAACGGCTCTGAGCGTTTGGTCGAGCGCGCTGCCGGACGAACGTTCCGACTGAGTTCGGGAGCGTTCTGGCAGGTCCACAAAGACGCTGCAACCTTGCTAACCAAGGCGGTTTTTGACGCTGCCGAACTTTTGGAGTTTGACCCTGCAAAACCAGCGCTAGATCTTTATGCCGGTGCCGGTCTCTTTGCAGCAACCATGGCGGCAAAATACGGCTCAACCAGCTTCACCGCGGTCGAGAACAATAAGCAAGCCGTGGCTGATGGCACCAAGTCCGCCATTGACCTCAGCAATCTGAAGTTTGAGAAGTCAGACGTTCTGCAGTATCTAAGGGTCGCGAGCGCCAAGCCTGGAAGCTTTGACACCGTGGTGCTTGACCCGCCGCGTTCAGGAGCAGCCGGCAAGGTGATTGAGCAGCTGATCAAACTCAAACCACGCAACATCATTTATGTCGCCTGTGATCCGGTAGCACTGGCGCGAGACCTAGGCTCGCTTTCCAAAGCCGGTTACCAACTTAGGGGACTGCAAGCCTTCGACATCTTCCCGCACACACACCACTTTGAGGCGGTTGCGGCCCTCACTGTTGATTAACCTAGAGCCAATGGTAAAAGTAGCGATTGTTGATGACCACGAGGCGGTTCGCCTCGGCTTTGCTGGCACCTGCCAGCAAAACGGCTTTGAATTGGTGGGCTCGGCCGCAACCGTCGACGAATTGCTTGAGCAAGTGTCGGACAAAGACTGCGAGGTCGTGATTGCGGACCTTTCGCTGGCCGATGGGTCTTTGGTGCAGGAGAACATCGAGCGGTTGGTGGATGCCGGACCTGCTGTCTTGATTTACAGCATTGCTGACAAGCCGCCTTTGATGCGCTCGGCGCTTCGGGCCGGGGCAACCGCGATCGTCTCCAAATCGCAGCCGATGACAACTTTGATTGAGGCAATTTCTCTGGCCGCTCAGGGCATCATCATCAACAACGCTGAGACCAGCGCGCTGATTGATGCCGATCGCTCCTTCAAGGAGATCAAACTTTCAGATCGAGAGCGCGAAGTGCTCTCGCTCTATGCATCCGGTATGAGTCTCAAGCAGGTGGCATATCAACTCCAGATCAAGCCATCTAGCGCCAAGGAGCACATCGACCGGGTGCGAGTGAAGTATGCAAAATTGGGTCGCGAAGCCGCTACCAAAGTTGATCTGTTCCGCCGTGCGGTTGAAGACGGTATTTTGCAGGGAGAGTTGCTTTAGGTGTCACAGCCAAAGCTCGCCTCTTCTGCAAGTGTCCGACTGGAAACCATGTTCAGTCGGATCTACTCGAGCGCGCTAGCAGTCCTGCATATCGAGGTGATCGCAAATGCGGTTATTCAATCTCCATACCTTGGGTCAGGCAAGTGGTGGGTGCTGTTTTATGTCACTGTCCCAATATTCGGTATGTTCCTCCACTCCTGGCTCAGGGGCAAGCTCGGGTTTTGGGCATACCTGCACGGAGCTACCACGTTGCTTGCCGTTTGGCGCTTTCCCTCACTGGTTTTGGATCCCTACCAACTGCCAGAGAACTTCCAAGCCTGGGTTTGGTGGTTGGTCGGAATGGCGACCATTTCCATGGGCGTTGCCAATCCTCGCTGGCTGGGTTGGGCTTACCTGGTTGTGGCCTCCGCGAGCTGGTTCTTATTGGACACATCGCTCTATGGCGGCCTTGGAGATTTAGGCGTTGCCCTGCAGGATTCGGTGTATGTTTTCTTGCTCGGTGGTACGGTATCAGCACTGGTGCGACTTACTCGCGATGGTGCAAGACGAGCCGATGACGCTAACTCAGTCGCGATTGCCAAAGCGGTAGAGCAGGCGCAGGTTGATGCTACTGAAAGGGAGCGCCAGCGAATCGATGCGCTGGTTCACGATCGGGTGCTCAACACACTGCTGATTGCCGCGAAGGCAGAGTCAGCCGCAGACCAAGCCGCGGCTGCCCGCGCCGCCAACGAAGCCATCGTCAATCTGGAATCTGCCGCTAAAGAGCTGGATGCAACCTCGAGTGTCACAGTCTTGGGTCTCTATCGCTCACTTCGAAAAGCAGCGCTTCGAACCGCGGAAGAAATATCGGTTGAAATAGTGTCTGCCGGACTTGAGCAGCTTCCGGCCGAGGTGGCCCAAGCGATCACCGAAGCAACCCTGCAAGCCATAGACAATGCCCTCAGTCACGCTCAGGCGAGTTCGATTCGAGTGATACTCGGGCAAACAGGCTCCAGTGGGGCAATGGTTCAGGTGGTCGACAATGGTAGGGGCTTCATTCCCGAGCGCTTGCCGAAAGATCGCCTCGGCATTCGAACCTCAATCGAGGCGCGCATGCGATTGGTTGGAGGAGTTGCGAGCGTTATCAGCAAGCCTGGTGCTGGCACCACCGTTGAGTTGAGGTGGCCAAATTGATCAGGCTGTCCAGAGTCGCCATCACCATCTTCACGCTTGCTTTTGGTTTTTATCACGGCATTCTGGGTCTGCTAAACCTCAGTCATTACGAACGTCCTCAGTTCGCGATCGCAGCAATCTCAATGTATTTTGCCGCCCTGATCTTGGTTATGGCAGATCGGCCTGGATTGAGATTGCGCGATTACAAGGCCGCTATTGCGCTGATCGTCTCGATGCTGGTTGCACTTCTGATGCCGGCATCGGTTGGGGCGGAGCACGTCGATAATCACTCGACCTGGCACGTTGCCGGTGTTGCCACTCTGATGGCTATCATCGCGCTCAGGCAGCACAAGGTGATGGCTTGGTTTGGTGTGGTGGTGATGACCGCTCAGGTTCTGGTTTGGGGCGGATTCGGGCTTCTGTTCAACGCCGGTATCTTTGGAGCCTTGATGTTGGTGGCGGCAGCTCACGCGGCCTCGGTCACCCTGGCTATCACCTCAAAGGCCGCGATTGATTTTCGCGAGCAAGCACTTGCCACCGCTGCCGCAACCGCAGCTAAATCGGCTGCCAGAGCCGAGCGTCAGCGCCGAGTGGAGGATGCATTGGGTGCTGCACTTCCGATTCTGAATCAAATTGAGCAGCTTGGCGGTCGGCTCACTGATGCTCAGAAAAAACAGGCGCTTGAGCTTGAGGCGATGCTTCGCGATCAGATTCGTGGCCGCAAATTTGACCTTCCAGAATTGCTGACTGAGGTGGCTAAGGCTAGATCTCGAGGTGTCGAGGTCCAGGTATTGGATGACGGTGGTCTGGATCTGTTGCCTGACGAGTCCAGAGAGTCTTTGCTCAAGCAGGTCGCCAGCCATGTGGCAGGTGTGGATTCTGGAAAATTAGTCCTGCGATCGGTCGCCGGGGAGAAGTGGACTGTATCCATTACGGCATCGCAGCCTGGGTCTGAGGTTCCGGATTTGTTTGTTCGTCTATAAAAAAATGATGGGCGGTATCCAAACCCGCCCATTCACTTCCCCTGTGCTCTGCACAGTCCCTGCGCACCCTTTGCTGCGATATCAGAGACAGCTTTATTTCAACGAATTTGGAGCGACTTCGGCAAGCAAGTAACTCGAATGTTACTAACCATTTTGGGGGACAGCTTAAAGCCCAGGCCTGGACGAGGAGTGCCAGTTCGAAGAGAGTTCGCTGCGCAGAATCCCTTGGTTGCGGTGCCAGGAGGACCCAGGTTTTCTAAGTGCAATCCTGCCAAGTCTTCTTGACTCAATGATTGCTGCGGTTACCACCGCGAGCGCCGCCGCCTGATCTTCGGCATCTCCGCCTTGAACCTGCAGCAGCTGTTCAATCTCTTCTTCGGAATACTGCTTCATTAGAGCGGAATGTTTCCGTGCTTTTTAGGGGGCAAGCTTGCGCGCTTGGTCTTTAGAGCCCTAAGGGAGCGAATCACAGCGGTGCGGGTGGCAGCTGGTTCGATGATGCCATCGAGCTCTCCACGCTCTGCCGCTAAGAACGGACTGGCTACGTTGTAGGTGTATTCCTTTGCGAGCTGGTCACGAACCTTGGCGATGTCCAAGCCCTGTTCTTCGGCTTCACGAATCTTGTCGCGAAACAGAATGTTCACGGCACCCTGACCACCCATAACGGCAATCTCGGCGGTTGGCCAAGCCAGGTTGATATCGGCTCCGAGCTGCTTTGAGCCCATCACGATGTATGCGCCACCGTATGCCTTGCGAGTGATCACGGTGACCAGTGGCACGGTCGCCTCGGCATAGGCATAAAGCAATTTCGCACCGCGGCGAATTACTCCCGCCCACTCCTGGTCGGTGCCGGGAAGGTAGCCGGGGACGTCCACCAGGGTCAAAATCGGAATCGAGAAAGCATCGCAGAATCGCACGAAGCGAGCCGCCTTCTCGCCGGCATCGATGTTCAAAGTTCCAGCCATCTGCTGCGGTTGGTTTGCCACGATTCCGACACTGGAGCCGTCAATGCGAGCAAATCCAATCAGGATGTTCGGTGCGAAAAGTGGCTGCACCTCTAGGAATTCACCCTCGTCAACCAGTGCTTCGATAATCGAGTGCATGTCATACGGCTGGTTAGGGGCGTCCGGAATTATGGCGTTTAGCTTTAGGTCTGCCTCGGTAATCTCGAGCTCTGTCTCGGACTGGTAGGTAACAGTCTCGGAGAGGTTGTTCTCTGGCAAAAAGCCAACCAGGGACTTCACATAATCGATGGCATCGGCCTCATCATCGGCCAGGTAGTGAGCAACGCCCGAGGTCTCGTTGTGAGCGCGGGCACCGCCGAGTTCCTCCATGCCGACATCTTCACCGGTAACGGTCTTGATTACATCCGGTCCGGTTACGAACATGTTGGAGGTCTTATCCACCATGATCACAAAGTCGGTTAGCGCAGGGGAGTAAACCGCACCTCCGGCTGCTGGTCCCATGATGATTGAGATCTGCGGGATAACTCCCGATGCCATGGTGTTGAGCTTGAAGATCTCTCCGTATTTTCCAAGCGCGATGACACCCTCTTGAATGCGAGCACCACCCGAATCGAGCATTCCAATCAGCGGAACACCGGTCTTGATGGCAAGCTCCATGATCTTGATGATCTTGTTGCCCGCGGTCTCACCCAGTGAGCCGCCAAAGATTGTGAAGTCTTGCGAGTAAACCGCAACCTGACGACCGTGAATTGTGCCGACGCCGGTTACTACCGAATCGCCATAGGGCCGCTTGGCATCCATACCAAAGGCAGTTGATCGGTGTCGAACATACTCATCAACCTCAACAAAGCTGCCCGGGTCCAAAAGCATTTCAATGCGCTCACGAGCAGTGTTCTTGCCCTTGGCGTGCTGCTTCGCTTTGGCATTGTCTCCAGCGCTGACCACTGCCTCGTGGTAACGAGCCTTGAGATCGGCCAGTTTGCCAGCGGTGGTGGAAAGGTCAGGAATATTGGACACAGAATCTCCTTAGATGCTTGCCTACTTTATCCAGCTTCTAGGCAGTACAACTTGAACAATACCTACAAGCAAATTCTAAATTCATCGTAGATACCTACAAGTTTTCCGGTTGCGATACGGTTTTGGTGTGTCTCTCTCTCAAACAACCGCGGTGGTAAACGACTTGATCGCGCTCGAATCAATCGATTCCACCAATCTTGAATTAGCTCGAAGACTGCAAAGCGGCAACCTTCCCAATTTTTTGCTACTGGTGGCCCGTGAGCAAACTGCCGGCATGGGTCGACTTGGACGGGCATGGGTTTCTGAGCCAGGCACCAGCATTTCGGCTTCGCTATACCTCAGGTCAAGCCACACCAAAGATTTGGGTTGGGCAACTTTGATTATGGCAACGGCTATTCGCGCTGCAATCGAAGATTTAGTTACCGAGCCGGTGTTGGTCAAATGGCCAAATGACGTTTTGGTGAGCGAAAAAAAGATCAGCGGAATCTTGGCTCAGATTCAGCCAGACGGTGCCTTGATTTTGGGTTTTGGTGTCAATCTCAAGACCCAAGCCGGTGCCCCAGACACGGCAACCTCGCTTGAGCTCTTGGGCGTTGACGCCGATTTCGATGCCGTGCTGGCTGCAGTGGTGACAAATTTCAGAATTCGCTGGTCGATTTTTGAGCAAAACCCTCAAGCGGCAATAATCAAGGCTAGGGGTGAATTAGTTCAGCACTCCGCGACCATAGGCCGCTCGGTGCGAGCCGAACTGCCAGGAGGCGGAGAGGTCTTCGGCATCGCGAAAGCAATCGACGCCGAGGGTAGATTGGTGATTCATACCCCCGAACCGGTGGTGGTGTCGGCTGCCGATGTCTGGCATCTGCGAAACTAGAGCTTGAAAAAGAGGTGAGCATGCCAGTAGTTGGAGTAATCGGTGCCGGTCAGCTTGCCCGAATGATGCAGCCGGCAGCTATCGCACTGGGCATAGGCATCAAGGTCTTCGGTGAAGCCGAAGGCTCCTCGGCACACCAAGCCGTCACCAAAGTTGGCGATTACAACGACTTTGGGCAGCTGTTGGAATTTGCAAAAACCGTAGACGTCATAACCTTCGATCACGAACATGTGCCAACCGCCGTTTTAGAGAGCTTAGCGTCGGAAGGTTTTGCAGTCAGACCGGGCCCAAACGCCCTAAAACATGCGCAAAACAAACTCACCATGCGGCGCAAGCTAACCGAACTTGGATTACCGCAACCAATCTGGAAAGCCGCTAAAACTGAGGCTGAGGTGGCTGACTTTCTAGCCGCTTTCGGACCAAAAATTGTGGTCAAGACACCGATCGGCGGCTATGACGGCAAGGGCGTCAGGGTCATTTCAACCACCAGCGAGGTGAGCGATTGGCTTGAGGGCATCGAAGCTTTCGGTGGCGAGCTGCTACTTGAGCAAAAGGTTGAATTCGTTGGGGAGCTGGCTCAGCTATCGGCTCGCAGACCAAGTGGCGAATTCCGGGCTTGGCCATTGGTTGCTACTTTTCAGGAGGCAGGCGTCTGTTCCGAGGTGATAGCGCCCGCTCCGGCATCTTCCCGTCACGCTGAGGCGGAGCGAATCGCTCAGCGTATTTCTGAGGGCCTGGGGGTCACCGGCGTCATGGCAGTTGAACTCTTCGAACTCGAATCGGGTGAAATTCTGGTGAACGAGTTGGCAATGCGGCCGCACAACTCGGGTCATTTTTCAATCGATGCCTCGATCACTTCGCAGTTCGAGCAGCACCTGCGTGCGGTATTGGATCTACCACTCGGCGACACGTCTGGTACAGCAAGCCATGCGGTTATGATCAATCTGCTCGGAGTAGATTCCGAAAATGACTTTTTGCGTCACTATCCCGCGGCCATGGCCAGGTATCCGCAGGTGAAGTTTCACCTCTATGAAAAAGCGCCGCGTCTAGGTCGAAAGATGGGCCACCTCACGCTTCAGGGTGACGATTTGTCCGAACTTTTGGCAGCCGGTAGGGGCTGTCGAGAATTGCTTTACAACCGCTAAATTGACCTCGGGAGGTTGCAATGAATACTGTCGCGATAGTCATGGGCTCTGACTCCGACTGGAGAGTGCTTCAGGACGCCGCAACCACGCTCAAGGAGTTTGGCATTGCGCACGAGGTCGAAGTGCTGAGTGCTCACCGCACTCCGGAAAAGATGATTCAGTGGGGCAAATCTGCCGCCGACCGTGGCATCAGGGTTGTGATTGCGGGAGCCGGTGGAGCTGCTCACTTACCTGGCATGCTGGCCTCTGTCACTTCCTTGCCGGTAATTGGCGTGCCGGTGGCGCTTGGCAAATTGGACGGCATGGATTCACTTTTGTCGATCGTTCAGATGCCGGCAGGTGTCCCGGTTGCCACGGTGTCGATTGACGGTGCAAAAAACGCAGCACTTTTAGCAATTCGAATTCTTGGCTCGCATGATTCAGCGCTGCGCACTCAACTTGACGCTCATCGAGCAGATCTTGCCAACACGGTCGAGGCCAAGAACACCAACCTCAAAAACAGCCTTTAAGCCCAGTTAATTAGCCAAAACCGCTTGTTGCTCAGGGTTTTCTGAGCCAAGCAACTTAGGGTTGGAGTCGGTTGGAGGTGAGGCATGCGAATTTTTGCAAAGACTTTAGCGGTCGCAGGGCTGCTACTAACCCTCACCGGTTGCAGCATTTTCTACCCAAACTGGGGAGCAACCTCGCTACCCGAGCCGGTTACCGAATCGCAGACCGTTGCTCCCGAAGAAACTGTTTCAGAAGAAACCCCCACCGAGGAAGCAACCCCGGAGGCAACTGCAACTCCTGAAGAAACCAAAGAACCGATTGTCCGCAAAGAGGTCACGGTGGAGATCATCATGGCGGTGGCCGAACCATCGGTGGGAGTATTCACGGTGGTGGCACAGATTCCAAATCTCACCGAAACCGGCGGCAAGTGCATCTTCAAGTACCTGGGCAATGGCGTAACTAAGACCAAAGAGGTAAAGGCGGAGCCCAGCAGCGAATACACCCAGTGTTTCCCCATCGAAATTCCTCTGAAGGATTTGCCTTCTGGCAACGGGGTGGTGACCGTTAGCTATGAATCCGAGGGGCACTTTGGGACATCCGCCCCATCCTCGGTGGTGATTGGCTAATGAAGCGCCTGCTCGGATTCTTCTCCGCCATTGCGCTGATCGCGGCTGGTTTGGTGGTGCAGCCGGCTGCACAAACTCCTGCGGTGGCAGCCCCACCCGGATCTGCCTTTGACCCGGGGTTGATTATCAGCGACAGCGTTTTTTATGACTTTGGCACCATGACCGTGCCGCAGATCCAGGCATTTTTAGATTCCAAGGTGGCCGACTGCAAGGCCACCAACCCTGCCATCGACTGCCTAAAAAACCTCAAAGTTGACATCCCGGAAACTCCCGCCACCGGTCCGGGCGAAGTTGGCCCATGCAAGGCCATCGCCGCCAAGACTGGGGCAAGTGCGGCAGAGGTAATTCACGCTATTTCAAATGCCTGTGGCATAAACCCGAAGGTGTTTATCGTCACGCTACAAAAAGAGCAGGCGCTGGTAACGTCCACCAAGCCAACCGATTATATGTATCGGGCGGCGATGGGGTTCGGTTGCCCAGACAGCGATCCAGCCATCTGCGGCAAAGTTTTCACTGGCCTCTTCAATCAGCTCTACAAAGCCGCCAGGCAGTTCCGCTGGTATGGCAATCCAGCGGGCTCTTTCACTTACTGGAAGCCTGGTCGCACGGTTTCGATGCGTTTCAACCCAAAAGCATCTTGCGGTAGCAAGAGCTTTGAGCTCAAGAGTCAGGCCACGGCAAACCTTTACTACTACACGCCATACACCCCGAATGATGCCGCCCTCAACAACCTCTACGGCACCGGTGATAGCTGCTCGGCATATGGCAATCGAAACTTCTGGCGCTTTTTCCACGACTGGTTTGGATCTCCAATCGGCGGTAGCTACCTGCTGAAATCCAGCACCAGTGAAACCTTCTTGATCGTGGACAACCTGCGCTACCGGGTCTCCGACGCGAGATTGGCTGCTGCGATTCGCCCACTTGGACCAGAAGGTGTGATTTCCCAGGCATACCTGGAGAGCTTCACGAATAAGGGTGACCTGTATCAGCTGGTGAGGCGCGGTACCGCGGCTGAGTTCTGGTTGCTGGTGGACGGTAAGCGATATTCACTGACCGACTGCAATTTGGCTAAGCAATTTGGCTTGAATTGTGATTTGGCCACCAGCCTGACCGAATCGCAACTGAGCTTATTTATTCAAGGTGGGCAACTTACCAGGTTGGTGCAGTCAGCCGAGGGTAATAAGTTCTGGATCGAAAACGGCACTAGCAGGCCGGTTGTGGACGATCTCGCATTGAACTCGGTGGGCGGCCAAGGCACCACGGTGAGCCCACTGGTGGTCGAGCAAATCGTCTCATTGGTTCCAGGCGAGCCGCTAGCCAGTGACTTGACGGTCTTCGGTCTGACCGCCACCGATGATGTCGCGCTGGCCTATGGTGGCAAGAGCTACCGAGTTGCGGCATCCCTTGCGAGTGCGATCGGCATCAGCAAGTGGTTTAGCGCTTCCACGGTGGAGATTGACCAGCGTTTGGTTTCCACATCCTCAGGCATCGTTCGTGGTTTCGTTGCAACCGCCGCCGGCCAAAACTTTGTACTAACCGATACCGGCAAGCTCCCGGTTTTGGACCCAAGCAACTGGACCGAACAGGTTTCACTGCTACCAGATGCAATAGTCAACAAGATCCCAACGGTCAATGGCACCTTGGCTGCTCCCGCGGTTGTAACCAGTGCGGGCAATAAGCTTTCGTATTTCGTGCAGGGTGGCCAACGTCGTGCGGTATCCGATAAGGCAATGACTGAGCGGTTTTTGAGTCTGATTAGTCAGTCCAAAGCGATAACCCTGCCGCTTGCTGCGATTAACACCGTTGAAAGCTCAGGCAATGGCTTTGCGCCCGGATCGCTAGTCAAGTCAGCCGGTAGCTCAACAATCTTCTTGATTGATGACCTCACCAGAAAAGTTCGGTTGACATCGGAAGACCACGCCAAAAATGTTTCGGATTCCAAGATATTCACGCTCGACCCCGCAGAGCTCACCAAATTGCAGACTAGAACCGGTTTTGCGGGCATCAAGGTGCAGTGCGATGGTGCTAGCTATCTAATCGATGACGGAACCCTGTACCCAATTTCACCGGCTGGAGCGGAGGAGTATCCGGGCAAGCCATATCCACTCGCCGTCTCCACTTGTGCGAGCCTGAAAGTTGCCAGCAAACCGGTCGGTCAGTTTGTCAGAGATGCCAAGGGCGGTTTGTTCTTTGTTGAAAACGGAACTCGCAGCCGAATCAAGAACTGGGCGCAGTTCGCCACGTTGAAGGGCGATGGGCCTGGGTTTATCTCCGCATCTAATTTCTTTGCCGGCAAGATTCCAGTTGCGGGAACTGCCCCAGCTGCCGCAACGCTCGCGTCATTCGCAGACACCCCAACTGGCATTTTTGACGAGTTAACGTTCCTCGGAAGCGTCCCCGTTGTAACTACGCCAACGGCGTCCCCAACCCCTAAGCCAACCACCACCCCGAAGCCGACGACCTCTGCCACGGCGTCCCCTAAGCCAACCACCACCCCGAAGCCAACCGCTACGCCGACCGTTTCTGCAACTCCAAAACCAACGCCAACCAGCTCGGCTACTACTTCGGCATATGTGAACTACAAGGTGGTTGCGGGCGACACCCTTTGGTCGATTGCCTCAAAATTTGGTGTCACGGTAGCCAGAATCCAGGAAGCGAACTCGCTCGGCGCAACCACCAGCATTCGAGTGGGGCAGACGTTGAAGATCCCCACCTCGGTGAGCTCATCTGCGGTGACCACTTCACCTTCGGTGAAGACCTACACGGTAAAGGCGGGCGACACACTTTGGGGAATCGCCAGCAAACTCGGAGTCAGTGCCACCAAGCTCGCTGAAGTGAATGGCATCACCAATCCCAACCTGCTCAAGGTTGGACAGGTGCTAAAGGTCCCTAGCTAGCATCCCAAGCCGACTGCACGATCGAAGTCAAATCGTGCTTAGTTCTAAAACCCAGCACCTTGTCGATCCGTGAAACATCAGCTACCAGTCGAGGTGGATCGCCGGCTCGGCGCTCGGCGATTGCAACCTCAAAGTCAATACCGCTGGCAAGCTTCAGTGCAGCTAATACCTCAATCACAGAGGCACCAACTCCAGTGCCCACGTTGAAGGTAGAGAATTCTTGGTTATCACGAGCTAGGTAGTCCACCGCTGCTAGGTGGGCAAGGGCGAGGTCTTCGACGTGAACGTAGTCTCGAATGCAACTACCGTCTGGGGTTGGGTAGTCGGTGCCGAATACCACCGGGGCCTTACCGGCCTTCACCGCATTGATAGCGATGGGAATCAAGTTCAGTGCTGCAGTGTCAGCTAACTCCGCGCTGGCTGCGCCTGCGACATTGAAATACCTAAGGTTTACGCCCTTAAGGCCCCAAACCTCAGCGTTCCGCAGCATCATTTCGCCAATCAGTTTGGTCTGACCATAGGGATTTATTGGGACTCCGGGGTAATCCTCGGTGACCTTGTCTGCATCCGGCATTCCGTAGGTTGCGGCTGATGAGGAGAAAACCAACGCTTTTAAGCCAACTTCGCGCATGGCAAGCAGCAGGTTTGCCAAGCCACCGAGGTTGTCCAAGAAATACTCTTCGGGTTTTTGAACAGATTCCCCAACCTGCTTTCGAGCTGCCAGGTGAATTACAGAATCAAAGTTGTGTTCGCGCATGAGCCGCACAAGCTGGGCAACGGCATCCGCGGAAGCCAGCTCCAGCTCGATAGCTGGGCAATCAATTCGACTCGTGAGGCCTGTGGAGAGGTTGTCTACCACCACGCAAGAGTGCCCAGCGGCCTGCGCAGCTCTAACAACGTGAGATCCGATGTAGCCGGCACCACCAGTTACCAATAACTTCATGCCTAAAGGCTACCTTGAGGCTTTGCTAACAATTTGTCTTCAGCGGAATAAATTCAACTTGACAACGGCATAATTACACCGATGTAATTACATCAACGAGATTCAAACGATTAGGGGTTTAGGCATGGAACAAAGAGGTCAGGTGCCTGCAAACTGGTTCGTCGATGTGCTCAAGCTGGGGGTTGCTGGGGCTTACACGGATGGCGAATCAGATCCACTGGCTTGGCAAGAAGACGCACTTTGCTCCCAGACTGACCCTGAGGCTTTCTTCCCTGAAAAAGGTGGCTCCACTCGCGACGCAAAGCGCATCTGCGCGCAGTGCACGGTAAAGAGCGAGTGCCTTGAGTACGCTCTCAAGAACGATGAGCGCTTCGGCATCTGGGGTGGTCTCAGCGAGCGCGAGCGACGCCGTCTGCGCAGGCGCGCCTAAGCCGTCGTGGGTTCGCTCTCGGTAGCGGCCATTGTCGTTTCACACGCTCAAGCCGACTTACTTGAAAGATCGCTTGCGGCAATCAGTGAGCAAAGTCACCCAATCCAGCAGGTCGTTGTCGTTGAAACCGCGGGCGACCAAAGATCCGTCGATTTAGCAATCAGCTATGGCTTTTCAGTCATCGAACCTGGAGCTCTAAAACTTGGCGCCGCCATTCAGGCCGGAATCAATTCTCTTTCCGCAACCCCAGGCTGGATCTGGGTGCTGCATGAGGATGCCGTTGCCGAACCAGACGCCCTGAAAAACCTCTCCCAAGCTGCCGAGATTTCTCCTTCGGTAGCAGTGATTGGCCCCAAGCTGTTAGAGCTTGATAACAGCATTCAGATTCAACAGCTCGGTCTTACCGTCACCCCTACTGGTAGGCCTTTCCTCCTGGTGCAGCGGGAATATGACCAGGGTCAGCACGACAAAGCCGGTGACACGCTTGCGGTGTCCACTGCAGGCATGTTGGTTTCCCTTGGCGTTTGGCAACAACTCGGTGGCCTAGATGACTCATCACCTGTGCTAGCTCAGGACTTGGAGTTTTGTGCCAAGGCGCGGTTGGCGGGCTATCGAGTAGTGGTCGAGGCCAGTGCTCGCGTGCATCACGCGGGACTTTCGATGCAGGGCAAGCGCCCAAAAAGCTGGCTCTCGGGAAGTTTTAGTCAGGCGATCTCTCGGGCTCACCTGCACTTCGCAGCGCTTTACTTACCAGCTTTGATGGTTTACGCGATTTACCTTTTATTGCCGGTGATGGTCTTGTTTGCAATCCCGACAAACCTACTTGCCAAGCGACCCGGTCGTTCGGTTGCGCAGTTCTCTGGTTGGATCTGGGCATGGTTCTCGCTCCCGGCAAGACTTTCGGCTCGCAGGCGATTCCGCTCCTTGGGTTCGGTCAAGTCGCTCAAGGCTCTTATCGCCAGCAAAGCGCAGCGGAGTCTGCGTCGCAAGGCGAAGTTTGAGGTTGAGCCAGAGATTTCTTCAGATTCCGCACGACCTGGAATTTTCCGCAGCAACTCGGCGTGGTTTGGATTGCTGCCACTTATAACTTCATTTCAGCTTTTCCCCCAGGGTGCCATCACGGCTAACGGAATTCTGCCGCTGGGTTCGAGCTTGGATCGACTGGTGCCATTTGTGGCGGCAAATTCGGTTCCGGTGCTGGATGCTGCAAATTTGCCGACCGATCCATTTGGCTGGTGGCTACTTTTGGCTGGATTACTGTGGCCAGCCGAGCCCTCACTCGGTTTTGCGGCCCTGATATTTGTGTCAACTGCGGTTGCATTCTTCGGATCCTGGCAACTTGGCAAGCACTTTATCTCGAAGCCCTGGATTATTACATTGATTGCCCTGGGCTATTCGCTGAGCCCACAATTGCTAACTCTGAAATCAAACCTGATGGTGGTTGAGCTCTTGGCCGCCACCGCTTTGCCCTGGACACTGGTGTTTTTGGTTCGGGCGATCGAAGCTTTCAATAGCGCGCGAGCTTGGCGCTGGACCGGACTCTTGGGCTTGGCGCTGGCACTGCTGGCTTCCGCATCCCCGCTTGCTGCAGGACTCATGGCGGTAGCTGTGATCGTTGCTGCGGTGACTCATCTGCGACGGGGACTGATTCTTATTTGGGCCGTTTTGCCAGTGCTAGCTGTGCTTTACCCCTTGCTTCGCTTTGCCATTGAGAATCAGGCTTGGGCAGAACTTACCCGCTCCAGTGCCATCGCCAGTGCACCAATCGAAGTCTTGAGTCTCGAGAATTTGGTTGTGCTTGGCGCACTGATGACACTCAGCTTGCCGGCTTGGATTGTTGGTTCAGCAAAAAACCTTTTTGGTCTGTTTGGATTCGCGATTGCAGCTCTGACTTTGAGCACTGTTCAGCCGCTGGCATCGAGTGCGGTTTTGATCCTTGCTGCGATACTGGCGCTTTTGATTCTGGCCGGCTACGGCTTGCAGAACATAAGAGTTCGGGCATTGAACGTTGGATTCGGTTTAGCTGCTTCAAGCGCACTGCTTCTGTCCGGTCAAGTCTTTGGGTTAGCCAACCAGGTGGATCCAAATTGGCAATCCTCTCGGGTCATGCCAGCTCTGGTAGTGGCCGCCAGTGAGCAGGATGCGAATCTGCGGACCTTGGTTATCGAGGTGGGTCCGCCAATTCAAGCTCACTACGTTTGGGGAAGCGGACAAAAGCTAGAGATGTCATCTGCTCCGTTGGCCAGCCAGCCGGTGGAGTCGCAGCTCAAAGAAAAGCTTGCCCAGATCACTGCAAATTTGATTGCCGGTAATCGGGACAAGTTGGTTCCATTGCTGGCGCAAACCAGGGTTGACTTTGTTTTGCTGGCCACGCCCAACCCCGAAGTTGAGGTCGGCATCTCGAGCCTGGATATGCTCCAGCCTGCCGGAGCGACGGCATTTGGGGTGCTGTGGAAGGTCACCAGCGAGAATAACTCGACAGTTTCGATTGCGCAGCCAGACCCAATGCGCCCATGGCAATTCGGCATCGTAGCGGCATTTGCACTGCTCGCACTTCCCACCCGCGCGGCCATCCTAGGTCGCCGTCGAAAGCGAGCGTCTCGATGAAACCCGCTATTCGAATTCTCGGGGCGACCCTGAGTCTGGCTGGTCTCGCTGGCGCTTGGTTTGCCCAGGGTCTTGAGTTACCGCCGGTGCAAGTAGTGGTCGAAGATGCGATTTCCGTATCTACCGATGCCCAGCCTATGCAGCTTTATTGCCCAGGTCCGCTTGCCGAACTCGGAGGCAAAGACGGAACCGATCTAGGCTCCCTTGCACTTATAGGCAAGGCAGTTCTGAGTTATCGACTGGGTCAAGGTGCGCTGATCGAAGTCCCTAACAGCCGCATTGACCAAGGAACCTCGCTAGTCATGAAAACTGGTGAACAGGGCTCAGCTACCTTGACAGGTGCACAATCGCAATTGATTCAGCGACCTCGTATGGCGGGGCTGGCAGCAACGAGTTGTGCACAGCCACAAGCCGAGGGTTGGCTGCTCAATGGCATGGCCGGATCTGGCTTCGAGAGCATTCTGCTGCTGGGCAATCCCAACCCGGTCGAGGTCCAGATCCAGCTGACCTTCCATCTGGAATCCGAGAGTAATTCGCAACTGATTACCCTGGCGCCATTTGCTCAGCAGCAGTTGTCGCTGGCGAGTTATGTCGCGGCAGAGCCGCAGTTCGCCGTGCACTTTCAAAGTTCCGGGCAAAAGGTTTCGGTTGCGATGCAAAATCGCTCAAGTGTCGGGTTGACTGCCACCGGTGTAGAGCTCAAGGGGCCAACCGCTCAGGCTTCTAAGCAGCTGGCAATACCTGGTTTCGAGGTATTGGCAGACGGCCTTGCCAAGGCATCGCTGCGGCTATTCAATCCCAGTTCGCAATCGACACAGGCACTGGTCACGTTCGTCGGCTCTGGCACCAATAGCGATGTGGTGGAGATTGAGGTCCCAGCCTCCGGGTTTGGATTGGTGTTGCCTGAACTAAGCGAGGGTCACTACCTGGTGCTGATTCAGTCGGCGGTTGAACTGATGGCTGAAATCTACAACCCTTATGTTGCAGAGCGCTTGGATTTTGCTTGGCTAACTCCGGTGGCACAGGTGAGCGGTAAAACTGCCATTGCAGTTCCGAACTTCATGGCCAAGTTGGCGCTGTCCAATCCAGGCGGTGAAACCATTAGCGTGTTGGTCTCTAATGACGCTGTAACACAGGCAGTTTCGGTGCCAGCTCGCTCGCAGCTGCTGATCCCAATTGTGGGTAAGTACTTAGTCTTAGAGTCAAGCGGAAATTACCAAGCGGCGGTGATCTTGAGTGACCCCAAGGGCTATGCGGTGATCTCGCCGAGAGAGAATGCCAACCTGGGTTCAAACATTGAGGTTCTGGTCCGCTAGTGCGGATGCATCAGCTCCCAAGGATCCTTGTCAATTAGCGCTGCAGCTGCCGATATCACGGCATGTTCGATGTGCATTCTGGGGTCTGGCAGTCGCTGTCTGCCAAATCTTTCAATTGGAATGCGATACAAGGTCACGGTCATCGATGTCTTGTTGGCGTTCCAGCGTCTAACTGGTTCGCCCTCGAGAATGGCCGGAACGTCTTCGATGCGCCACCTCAGAGATTTGAAATCCTCCGGATAGCTGTCCTGCAGGTATTCACAGGTTTCCTGAACCACCGATTCAAAAAAGCCTAACCGGGCAACTCCGAAGTGAAACAGTTTGGAGGGCAGCGGTCTGCGCAGTCCGCGACCGTGTCGGTCTCGGTGACTTGAGGCCCTGATTCCCATGGGCTCATTGTATTCTTGGCACGCTAAAGCCAAAGAGAGTTCGCGCAGTGATCAATTTCAAAGATTTCGTAAAGACCTATGACGTTCGAGGCCTGGTTGGTTCTCAGCTCACTGAGAAAGTCGTTGCCGCCTTTGGTGCCGCCTTCGTGGATGAACTGGAACTGCTGGGTAAGCAGTTGGTCATCGGCCACGATATGCGCGATAGTTCTCCGGAATTTGCCAGGGCCTTCGCCGAAGGTGCAGTAAAGCGCGGTGGCAATCCGCTAATGCTTGGGCTTTGCTCTACCGACATGACCTACTTTGCATCTGGCAAGCTGGATTTGCCGTCGGTGATGTTTACCGCCAGTCACAACCCGGCTAGTTATAACGGTATGAAGTTTTCCCGGGCCGGTGCCAAGGGCATCGGTCTAGATTCAGGTCTGGCGGCAATCAGAGACCGAGCCCAAGATTATTTCGATTCTGGCATTGAGCAGCTGGCAAACAGGGGATCGGTAGAACAGATCAATCTCACCCGCGAGTATGTGGAATACCTGAGAAAGTTGGTCGATCTCTCAAAGACCCGCAGGCTAAAGATTGTGGTTGATGCTGCAAACGGCATGGGCGGCTTCACCGTTCCACTGGTGCTTCAGGATGCTGCCGGCTTGCCGGCTCTGAATCTCGAGATTGTGCCGCTTTACTTTGAGCTGGATGGCACCTTTCCGAACCACGAGGCAAACCCACTTCAGGTCGAGAACCTGAGGGATTTGCAAAAGGCGGTCCTCGAGCACGGGGCGGATCTCGGCTTGGCATTCGATGGCGATGCTGACCGCTGTTTCGCGGTCGATGAGCGGGGCGGTTTGGTTAGCCCTTCGGCGCTCGCCGCGATTGTTTCGATGCGTGAGATTGAAAGGGTTAAGGCGCTGGGTGAATCCGATGTCACCGTGCTACACAACTTGTTGACCTCAAAAGTTGTTGAGGAGCGCATCGCACAGGCTGGGGCTACCCCAGTTCGCACCAAGGTTGGCCACTCGCTTATCAAGGAGCAGATGGCGGCAACCAATGCGGTGTTCGGTGGCGAACATTCCGCTCACTACTACTTCCGGGATTTCTGGGGTGCTGACAACGGAATGCTGGCCGCTCTGCACCTGATCAGCGAGCTGGGGCAATACCAGGGCACCATGAGCGAATTGTCCGCGAGCTTCAGCCCTTATTTCTCCTCGGGTGAGATCAACTCCACCGTCTCCGATGTGCCATCCGCCATTGAACGGTTGCGGGCGGCCTTTCCACAGTGCACAGTTGAGCACTTTGATGGCTACACCTTTAGCTCTCAGGATCCAGCGAACTGGTTTTGGTTCAATGTTCGCTCGTCAAACACCGAACCATTGCTTAGACTTAATGTCGAATCAAACCACGAGGCCTCGATGGAAAAGATTCGTGACGCAGCCATCCAAATCATTAGGAATGGCTAACCGAACAGAGAGGCCATAAATGTCCCAAACCCTAACTCAGTTTGATTTCAAGGTCGCTGACCTATCGCTAGCCGAATCCGGCAGACACCAGATTCGTCTTGCCGAAGCCGAAATGCCGGGCCTGATGGCATTGCGCAAGGAGTTCGGTTCATCGCAACCATTGAAGGGCGCTCGCATTGCGGGATCGCTTCACATGACAGTGCAGACTGCTGTGTTGATCGAGACCCTCAGGGCGCTGGGCGCTTCGGTGCGCTGGGCAAGTTGCAATATTTACTCAACTCAGGATGAGGCCGCTGCCGCAGTTGTGGTCGGCACTGGCACCACCGAGCAACCAAACGGGACTCCAGTATTCGCCTGGAAGGGCGAGAACTTAGAGGAGTACTGGTGGTGCACCGAGAAGATTTTTGACTTTTCTTCCGAGGGATTCGATGGCCCAAATCTGATCTTGGATGACGGTGGCGACGCCACCCTATTGGTTCACAAGGGAGTCGAGTTTGAGGCTGCCGGGTCGGTGCCTCCTTCGGGGCTGGATGATTCCGAAGAGTATCGAGTGATTCTTGAGGTGCTGCGCGAATCGCTTAAGCGCGATTCCAGCTACTTCACCCGCCTTGCCAAGGACATCAAGGGCGTTTCCGAGGAGACCACCACCGGTGTCCACAGATTGTATGAGTTTGCCAAGAACGGCACTTTGCTGTTTCCAGCCATCAACGTGAACGATGCAGTCACCAAGTCAAAGTTTGACAATAAGTATGGAATTCGCCACTCGCTGCCGGATGGCCTAAACCGAGCGACCGATGTTCTAATGGGCGGAAAAGTTTGCTTTGTTGCTGGCTATGGCGATGTTGGTAAGGGTTGTGCTGAGGCGCTTCGTGGGCAAGGTGCTCGTGTCATCGTGTCTGAAGTTGACCCAATCTGCGCCCTACAGGCAGCCATGGACGGCTTCCAGGTAACCACCCTTGAGGACGTCATCGGGCAGGTTGACATCTTTGTCACCGCAACCGGAAACGAAAACATCATTCGTCCTCAGCACCTATTGCAGATGAAGAATCTGGCGATTTTGGCAAACGTCGGTCACTTTGACAACGAGATTGACATGGCCGGCATTAGCCGCATGTCAGGCGTAGAGAAGCTTGAAATCAAGCCACAGGTTCACGAGTGGCGCTTGCCAAACGGAAATGCGGTTTTGATTTTGTCGGAGGGTCGTTTGATGAATCTTGGCAATGCCACCGGGCACCCAAGCTTCGTGATGTCAACCTCATTCTCCAATCAGGTGCTGGCTCAAATTGAGCTTTACTTGCGAGCCAGTGAGTTGGGACTTGGGGTGCACATCATGCCTAAGGAGCTGGATGAGAAGGTCGCCAGGTTGCACTTAGACGCGCTTGGTGTAAAACTGACTCAACTATCGGACCGTCAGGCACGATACATTGGTGTAGAGGTAGCGGGCCCTTACAAGGTAGATCACTACCGGTACTAGCTGGAGGTTGTGCAGTGTCAAACAAGATTCTTGTCGTTGACGATGATGATGCACTGCGCGAAATGGTTGGTCTGGTCCTAAACGCCGCTGGCTATCAGACCGTCTTCGCAGCCGATGGGCTCAGTGCTGTTGAGGTCTTCAAAAAAGAAGATCCAGACCTAGTGCTATTAGACATCATGTTGCCAGGACAATCTGGCATCGAGGTTTGCAAACAGCTCCGTGTGCTCAGCGGTACTCCGATCGTTATGCTCACCGCCAAGGGCGACACCGAAGATGTCGTGTTCGGGCTTGAGGCGGGCGCAGATGACTACGTTGTGAAGCCGCACAATGGTGCGGAGCTTTTGGCTCGAATCAAAGCCCGACTTCGCCCGGTGGCGGAAGACGGTGGCATCATCACGGTTGGCGAACTAACCATGGATCCGCGCTCCTACGAGGTGAAGCGCGCCGGGGTGAGAATTTCGCTGACGCCACTTGAATTCAAATTGCTGCACACCTTGGCTGTAAAGCCACAGCAGGTATTCTCGCGCGAGATGCTTCTGGAGCAGGTCTGGGGCTACCAGTACAAGGCTGACACCCGCTTGGTCAACGTTCACGTGCAGCGTTTGAGGTCCAAGGTTGAAGAGGATCCAGAAAATCCAAAGATTGTCACCACGGTTCGCGGCCACGGATATCGGGCTGGTAACGACACTCCGTGATCTCCCTGCTCAGACGGTCCCTTACCGCTAGGACCGTATTTGCCACAGTAACCCTGAGCGCTATCGCGCTGGCAACCCTGGGGGGATTTCTCTCTTTCTCGCTGGCGAATAACTTCTTCCAAAACCGACTAAGCCAGGTGCTCAGTGAAACCGAACGCGCTGTATCTTCGGTACAGGGCACCGTGGCAGCCGCTTCGCTGGCCGATGAAACCGCGCTGCAGACGCTAATAAATTCAGTAGTACCGTCGCTCGAGGTTTCCGGAGTATCTGGTGCCAGGCAGGTTGCGCTGCTACGAAGCCCGGGGCAGCCTCAGCTGCAGCTCTTTCAGTCGCCGATCTCCCAAGACTTAGACCTTGCCACCATCCCTGGTGAGTTGCGGGAGGCGGTTAGAGCATCGGATGGTGTACTTACCTACACCTCGGTGTCATTGGTTCGCGAGGGTCTCATCGTGCCTGGCATTACAGTTGGGGCCCCAATCACGCTGCCACTAGCGGGGGATTTCGAGCTGTATTTGGTATTTGACTTAGGGCCAGAGCAGCAAGCCCTCGCTACTGTGCAGCGAGCACTTGCGGTAGGTGGAGTCGTGCTTTTGGTGGTGATTTCTCTAGTTAGCTACTTCGTCACCAGAACCATCGTTAAGCCCGTGGAGCAGGCGGCATCGGTAGCGGAGTCGCTCTCGGAAGGCCAGTTGGATGTGCGTCTTCCGGAGAAGGGCGCCGATGTGATGGCGGTTTTGGCTCGTTCGTTCAACAAGATGGCAAATAGCCTGCAGCAGCAAATCCAGCAGCTGGACTCACTCTCGCGCATGCAGCGCAGATTTGTTTCTGACGTTTCGCACGAGCTCCGCACACCGATGACCACCATCAAACTGGCCGGTGAGGTAATTTTTGGCAACCGCGACAAGCTTGACCCATCACTCTCGCGATCTGCCGAGCTAATGCAGAATCAGATTTCTCGCTTTGAAGAACTGCTGGCTGACCTGCTTGAAATTTCCCGCTATGACGCCGGAGCGGTCACGGCGGATCTCGAGCTGCACGACCTAAATGCTGTGGTTGGAGCCGCCATCGCCAGCATCGAACCACTTGCTAAAAGCAAACAGACGGAGATTCAGGTTCGGTTGCCGGCTGGAAATGTCGAGGCCGAATTCGATGCCAAGCGAATCGAGAGATTGCTGCGCAATCTGCTGTCGAATGCGGTTGAACACGGCGAGGGAAGGCCAATTGTGGTCGAAGTTGGATCAAATGCCCAGGCGGTTGCGGTGTGTGTTACCGATCAGGGCGTTGGCATGACCAAGCAGCAGTTAGAGCGCATCTTTGACCGCTTCTGGCGGGCGGACCCAGCTCGCCAGCGCTCTGTAGGTGGAACAGGTTTGGGGCTCGCTATTTCAAAGGAAGATGCAATTTTGCACCGTGGTTGGTTGCAGGTTTGGTCAAAGCCAAATCGAGGGTCAAGCTTTAGGCTCACTCTCCCCAACAACGCAAACGCGGTAATAGCTAACTCGCCACTGCCACTGCCTCCGCGAACCATGGAGGGCTAATGAGGAAGTTATTTGCCTTGGGGCTTAGCTTGGCGCTGCTTACCGGTTGCGCACAGCTGCCCACAGCAGTCAACATTAAAAGCGGGCCAGAGTTGGTTGCACCCGAGGAGGTTGATTTCAGCTACTACGTCCCCACTGGCCCCTCGGATGACCAGACGCAACAGGAAATTGTCTCTGGCTTTCTGGCTGCCGGCACCGGGCCACAAAACGATTATTCGGTGGCCCGCGAGTTTCTAACGGCAGAGTTTGCACAGCGTTGGAACCCGGCCGGAGAGGTTTTGATCCGCGATGGCGCACCCGGCTTTACCCCAACCGGCGATAGCTCGCTCCTGGTTGACGTTCGAGTTGGCGCGGTGGTTGATGAGCATGGTCGATACCAGGAAAACCTCGAACCCGAGCAGGCAACCTTGCGCTTCACCTTGGAGCGAGAAAATGGCCAGTGGCGAATTGCAAACGCTCCCAATTTGACTGTCGTGACCGCGCCGGTTTTCTCAGTGGTATTCAATCCATTTCAGGTCTACTTCTACAACAACACTCAAAACGCACTGGTGTCGGATGTCAGATGGTTCCCCTCACGAGCTTCCACTGGAACCAAGCTGGTAAACGCACTGCTGGCAGGCCCATCACCTCACCTGGCTCAGGGCGTCACGACAACAATCCCTAGCGGCACAAAATTGACCATCGACGCGGTGAACGTGGTAGACGGTGTTGCGCAGGTTGATTTTGACTCGACCGCCCTCGAGGCGGATGCTCTAGAGCGCAGGCTGATGCTCACCCAGTTGCGGGCAACTTTGATGCAGCTGGTTGGGGTCAACGATGTTCAGGTTTCCATCAACAACTCACCTCAGGAGATTGTGCCTGCGAATTTGCAAACCGCGTCCGTTGGAGGCGCTGCCTTTTATCTCAGGAGCACCGGAATCTATCGGGTCACCGGAACCAATGACACCGTGATTCGAGGCACCGCAGGTTTTGTGAATCCAGAGTCTGTAACTGCTTTCGATGTCACCGAAGACGGTAACTGGCTCGCCTATGCCAACTCGGCGGGCATAACCATGGTGAACAATACGGGTTTGTCTGGCCGCAACGAATTGGTTTCATTGCGTCAAGATTTCAGCAGTTTGTTTTTCGATCACTACGGCTATCTTTGGGTGATTCCGCGCGTCGGCAGTGAGCCAATTGAAGTCATCTCAAAATCTGGCGAACGCAAGTATTTATTTGACACCTCGGCTGGAACCCGTGGCAAGGTCAGGATTAGTCCAGATGGTGCTCTGATTGCCGGCCTTGAAATCGGCGAGCCTAGCCGAATAAGGACCCATTTAGTTTCCCGCGACCTAGCGGGCTGGCCAATCAAGCTAAGCCAAGGAGGTTTCCTGCATACCTCGATCGGTGATGTCATATCCTTCAGTTGGCAAAGCGCAGACACTCTCCGAGTGCTTGAGGCAACCAGTTCAGGGATGACCTCAATAAGTGACTACCCGATTACCGGACCTCGAGCCCAGTTAAGCATTCCGCCGATTAACGGAACCGACATTTTCACCGGAACCTCTGGTCTTTCGACCTATCTGATCGGACAAAATGGCGAGGTTTGGGTGCTAACTGGCAGTGCTTGGCGCAGGGTAGTCGCCGACGCATTACTACTTGCAACGAACGACTAACAACGGCCAAAAGGCGGCAGTTCCTAACAGCCAACCGCCAAAGAGTAGTTGAAGCAAAATCTCGATTCAAACTTGCACAATGTTCGGATCTCTGATCGATTTCGTATTTCCTGCCAGCTGCATAGTTTGCGGCACTGGTTCAAAACAGCTCTGCGATAACTGTCAGCCGCAGTCAAACTGCGTGTCAATTGCAGGTTTTGATTTTCCTGTGACGGGTGGCTTGGTGCTTGAGGGCGGAGTTGAGAAAATAGTCTCTGGCTACAAGGATCAGCAATTGACCGCCCTTGAAAAGCCTCTAGCCCACTTCGCCTCCGAACTTTTCGCGCTGCAAGAATTTACAACGATAGACGCGGTCATCACCCCCGCGAGAAATCTAAAAAACTACCGCAAACGCGGTTTTGATCCAGCTCGCAATTTAGCAATCCGGGCTTTGAAACTAATCAGTGCAAGGGTCCCGGTAATCAGCTTGAGTAATGCCCAGTCCAGATTGGATCAACGCGGATTAGGTAAGCAGCAGCGCCTTCAAAACGTGCAGGGCACGATGGTGCTGAGGCAGCCTGGGCTCCAACGAGTTGCGCTGTTTGACGATGTCATGACCACCGGAGCCACGGTTAAAGAGATGGCAAGAGCCTGCCAGATGGCTGGGGTCGAAATTGCTTTTTGCTGTGTATTGGCTCAAAGAAAATCAAATATTTGACATCTGCAATTGCAAAAAGGCGTATGTTGTTTTCAAGGGCAGAGCCGCTCTTAGACGGAGGTAAAAATGGAACTCAAAATATCCGCAAAGAACCTCAATGTCTCGGATCGATTCCGAGATTATGTCGCAGAGAAAGCCGGAAAAATCGACCGGTACACCCACAAGCCCGAAGAACTTCACATCAAGGTAACTCGCCAAGAACACAGCAAGACTGCGGGCTCAGAAGATCAGGTCGAACTGACTGTCTATGAGCCTGGACACATCGTGAGAGCCGAGGCCCGCGCCAGCGACAAATTTGCCGCCTTTGACATCGCATTTGGCAAATTGGTCGAGAGGCTTCGCAGATACTCCGATAAGCACAAGGTGCACCGGGGTGGTGGGCACAAAAACCCATCGGCGAGTGAACTTTCCGCATCTGACTTTGCATCATTAGACATCACCCCGGCGGACCACGATCTACTGCTTGGCAAGACTCAGGGTGAAATAGAGCAATCAGATGAGCCATATTCTCCGGTAGTAATTAAATCCAAAGAATTCCAGAGCCATCCAATGACTAGGGAGGAAGCTGTCAGCCACATGGAGTTGGTGGGGCACGATTTCTACTTGTTTATGGATTCCGAGACCGCCCGCCCGGCAGTGGTATACCGACGCAAGGGCTGGAACTACGGAGTTATCTCTCTGACCTAGTGATCCGCCCATCACGGGTAGAATTACAGGCATTAACCAAGGAGTTTCTATTGGCGTCGATTATTGACAAATTGCTTCGCGCGGGCGAGGGAAGACTGCTCAGAAAGTTGCAGTCGATTGCCGCAGAGGTAAATGCGCTGGAGCCCAACTTCCAGGCCTTGACCGACGACGAATTACATGGCGAGACCGCCGCACTGCGTCAGCGTTTTTCCGAAGGCGAGAGTCTTGATGATTTGCTTCCCGAGGCTTTCGCGGCTGTTCGTGAGGCATCGGTTAGAACCCTTGGAATGCGCCACTTTGACGTGCAGCTCATGGGTGGAGCAGCCCTTCACCTGGGGAATATCGCCGAAATGAAAACCGGTGAGGGTAAGACTTTGGTTGCGACCTTGGCGGCTTATTTGAACGCCATTCCAGGTCGCGGTGTGCACGTGGTCACCGTGAACGACTTCTTGGCCGGCTACCAGTCGGAGTTGATGGGTCGCATCTTCCGTGCCTTGGGCATGACCACCGGCTGCATCCTTGGCGGCCAGGACCCAGCCCAGCGTCGCGAGATGTATGCCTGTGACATCACCTACGGCACCAACAACGAATTTGGTTTTGACTACCTGCGCGACAACATGGCGCTAAACAGCCAGGACCTGGTGCAGCGCGGACACTTTTTCGCAATCGTCGACGAGGTGGACTCCATCTTGATCGATGAGGCCAGAACTCCTCTGATCATTTCAGGCCCGGCAGCAGCAGATGTTAACCGCTGGTTCGGCGTCTTTGCCAAGTTGGCGCAGACTCTGCAAATCGATGTTGACTACGAGGTCGATGAGAAAAAACGCACCGTCGGTGTGCTGGAGGCAGGAATCGACAAGGTTGAGGACTACCTGGGCATCACCAATCTTTACGAGACTGCAAATACCCCGCTAATTTCCTTCCTCAACAACTCGATCCGCGCCAAGGAACTTTTCCGCAAGGACCGTGATTACGTGATCGTAAACGGTGAGGTGCAGATCGTTGACGAGCACACCGGGCGTCTATTGCCAGGTCGTCGTTACAACGAGGGCATGCACCAGGCGATCGAGGCTAAAGAGGGTGTCGCGATTAAGGCTGAGAACCAAACTCTCGCCACCGTTACCCTGCAGAACTACTTCAGGCTCTACGAGAAGCTCTCTGGTATGACCGGTACAGCTGAGACCGAGGCGGCCGAGTTCATGTCCACCTACAAGTTGGGCGTTGTGCCGATTCCAACCAACAAGCCGATGGTTCGAATTGACCAGTCCGACCTGATCTTCAAAAACGAAGAGGTCAAGTTCCACATGGTGGTGCAGGACATCGCCGAGCGTCACGCCAAAGGTCAGCCTATTTTGGTGGGAACCACCAGCGTCGAGAAGAGCGAATACCTCTCCAAGCTGCTCGCCAAGGCAGGCATCAAGCACGAGGTGCTGAACGCCAAAAACAATGCCCGCGAGGCAGTGATTGTTGCCCAGGCCGGTCGCTTTGGTGCGGTAACAGTGGCAACCAACATGGCTGGACGTGGTACCGACATCATGCTCGGTGGAAACGCAGAATTCCTGGCGGTGCAGGAAATGCACAAGCTCGGACTCGATCCAGAAGAGCAGGCCGACCAGTACGAAGAAGCTTGGGATGAAATCTTCACCAAGGTCAAGCAAGAGGTAGCCAAAGAGGCCGAGCGCGTGCTCGAAGTCGGCGGCCTCTATGTTTTGGGAACCGAGCGTCACGAGTCTCGTCGCATCGATAACCAGCTGCGTGGTCGATCCGGTCGTCAGGGAGACCCGGGTGAGTCAAGGTTCTACCTATCTTTGACCGATGACCTGATGCGACTTTTTAATTCTGGCGCTGCCGCTGCGCTAATGAACCGTTCATCGGTTCCTGACGACTCAGCAATTGAGTCCAAGATGGTGTCTCGCGCCATCGCATCGGCCCAAGGTCAGGTTGAGGGCCGCAACGCAGAGATTCGAAAGAACATCCTCAAATATGACGATGTAATGAACCGTCAGCGTGAAGCAATCTATGCCGACCGCCGACAGATTCTCAAAGGCGAGGATATCTCCGCCACCTTCCACTCCTTCCTGGAGGAGACCGTCAAAGACATCGTTGCGGTCAACCTTCCAGAGGGCGGAAGTCAAGACTGGGACCTCGAGCAGCTCTGGGTTCAGCTAAAGCAGATATACCCAATCGGCATTGATATTGCGGAGGTCATCGAGGCGGCTGGCTCGCGAGCCAAGCTGACTCGTAACTGGCTAATTGAAGAGATCTTGTCCGATGCTCGCATTGCTTACACAAACCGCACCAGAGAGGTCGGCGAAGAGGTTATGCGCGAACTTGAGCGTCGAGTAATGCTCTCAGTTATCGACCGCAAGTGGCGTGACCACCTCTACGAGATGGACTACCTGAAGGAGGGTATTGGCCTGCGCGCTATGGCGCAGCGTGATCCTTTGGTGGAGTACCAGCGTGAAGGTTATGGCATGTTTATCGACATGATGGCTGGTATTCGTGAGGAAGCTGTTCAGTTCCTATTCAACATCGAGTTAAAGCAAGCCGAGCCTCAGGTTCAGGTCCAACAACCTCAGCAGCTGACCTTCAGCGCTCCTGATGAACAGGGCGATGTTGATTCGCACAAAGAGCAGAACCCGGTAGCTTCACAAGCGCAGAAACCAAAGCAGGGTGGCTCGGGAAGCGCGTTCTTTAAGAACTAGATTATTAAAACTTCTGTAATCCGAAATCTCTCGTGAATCAGCTCCGCTCTGATTGCGACAGCCTTTGTAGCTCCCGAGACACGCAAGATAACGACCCCGTGAATCCCGTCTGCATCGGTTAGGAATGTCCTACTTTTTCGAAGAGAAATGTCGGGCCTAGCCTTAGCTCCAGTGATTTGGCGTTGCATGGCCTCACGTTTGGCTCGTTGCGAGATGTCGTAATACGCCTTATCCGAAAGCCATCTGGCAAGCTGCTCTGGTCTTCGAACGCCCGCAAGAATTTCGATGTATGCCTTTGAAATCTCTGCAAATAGACGAGCGGGATCAAAGTCACTGGACATGGTGTCATCGCCCATTTTGAGACCTCCTTGAAAACCATCGGATTCGTGTAAGTCTGGTGTCTGAGTTATTGCTTTCAAAGAGGAGCGACTCGACCCTGTGGATAACTTCATAAACACTGCTTACATGCAAACCAAGCATTTCCCCTACCTAACTGAGCTTCCGAGTCTGACGCTCGGTGCTCTTCGAGTTGGTTAATTATCTACGGATAACCGAAGTTATGTGATGAGACTTTGATAACTATGTTCAGCCGTGTCGCCTTGGGAAGGGTTGTGGAAAACTAAAAACGGAAATTCACAAAATCCTTCAAGGTCTAACCAAGGAGGGCGCAATTGAACAAAGTTTTCCACCGAAGAGTTTCCTCGTGGACAGTACTGGCAGCGTCGGCTGCGATCGCACTTGTAGTTGCAGGGTCGTTGGCATTAAGTCGGCCACTGCCTGAGTATCTTGTGGCAAAAAATGACCTCCCCCCCGGGGAGCGAGTCAGCATTGATGATTTTTACTTGATGCGTCTCGACCTAGCGAGTGCAGCGGAGAGCTATCTAACTTCCTCCGACTTGGATGGCAACCAGATCGTCTCACAAGTCGTTTTGGGAGGTGAGCTGCTCACCAGGCGGAGTCTTTCAGACAAAGGGATTCAAGGATTTACAACATTGGTTTTGGAATCTTCGCTGCCGATAAGCAAAAAAGTGTCGCCTGGTACCTGGGTTCAAATTTGGAGGACGACTTCAACCGCTGTTGGTATGAACGGAGAACTTCTTGTTCCGAAGAGTGAAGTACTCTCCGTCACACAAGATGAATCGCTGGGGTCGAACAACCAACGTTGGGTTGAAGTACTCGTTACCCAAGAGCAAGCAAGCCTATTAATCGAGTCCATTGCTGCCGAAATGGATTTGTATCTCTTGGTTTCGACATGATCACGCATGAGTCCCGAGGCGAAGTTGTCCTGCATGCCGCGACTGACCGTCCGAAGGCTGCGTTTGTGACAGTCTGGGGGAGCGCTGGCAGCGGTAAGACTTTGCTCGCGATCAATTTATCCTTCGAGATAGCTCGACTTGGTAAAAGAGTTCTCCTCATAGATGCCGACTTAAGACGACCATCGGTCGCGTCATGGCTAGGGCTTACTAATTCAGGTCCTGGGCTTACTGCGGCGTTGAGATTAGCCTCTTTAGATCGACTCGACGTAGACGAATTAATTCGATTGAGTGCGGAATTAAAATTCGGAAACTTCAAACTAGACGTTTTGACTGGGCTTCCCCATCCCAAACGCTGGTCTGAGGCAACTCCTGCAGCCGTGTCGACTGTGATGAATGTCGCTGCTGACCATTATGAATTCGTGGTGCTGGATGTAAATGAAGATCTTGAGTCGGACCAAGATTTGAAATCGAGCCACCAATCACGCGAAACCCTAACAAGCTCGATAGTTTCTGTCACGAATTTGCTACTAGCGACTTTCACATCGGATCCAGTAGGCGTGAATCGGCTGTTGTTTGATCTCCAAAATGTCGAGCGTGATTACTGGCTCATCGCAAATCGGACCGGTTCAAAGAATCTTGGGAAGCCAGGATATAGGGAGCTACAGGAAACCCTTGCGCGTTTTACTTCATCACCATTGCGCGCAAGCCTTCCGACTGATTTTGTGAGCTGTGACTCATCTATTGCGAATGGGCGACCTTTGCTACTTGACTATCCGAATTCCAAATTGACATTGGCACTGCGCTCATTGGCGACCCAAATCGTCGATGAATGTTCCGCAAGGCTAGACTCGATGGGTGGTCAAACAGGACTCTAATTCTCAGCAGTGGCTTAGGACGCTGCTGGCCGATTGGCAACTTATCGCTGATTTGGCTTTTGGCGATCTCGTCCTATGGACACCTAAGGCTGGAAAGTTACATGCGGCTGCGCACGCGCGTCCGGCGGCTGCGGCAACATTGTTTTACCGAGACATTACCGGCACTCCCTCTCGATATGACTGGGATCAAACCATTCAGGCAGCTTGGAATTCCGGGCTTCCGGTGTTATCCGATGAACCGACCAATTACGAGGGCGTAAGAACAAAAATCGACGCATATCCGGTTTTCGCTCCGGGAAAACAGGCCGATTCTGCTCCAATTGCGGTTATAACTCGCCACACTAATTTGGGGGAATCCCGAATCCCAAACAAGCTTCAGCTCAACTTTGTTGCACTCGGAAACAGCTTGCTTCAAATGGTCAGCCGCGGCGCTTTCCCAATTGCCGAGGCGGGTAGCGATTCTAAGCGCGGAGCGCCGCGTGCCAATGATGGATTGGTGCGTCTGGATCAGAGCGGCCGAGTGCTATTCGCGAGCCCTAACGCACTTTCAATGTTTAATCGCGCTGGCGTGGATGGCGATCTGGAAGGCCGACTATTTGCAGAAAGCATCACCGGTCTAGATCTTCGTCAGGATCAGCTAGATGAGGGGCTGCCACTGGTTCTGACTGCCAAGGGAGCTTGGCGTACTGATCTGGAATTTGAAAAGGTGACGATCGCTGTTCGTTCAATCCCACTTTACGAGGGGGAGGAGCGCGTTGGCGGTGTGGTTTTATGTCGAGACGTAACTGAGCTTCGAGTGCGCGAACGTGCCCTGATTACGAAAGACATGACGATTCGAGAGATCCACCATCGAGTCAAGAACAACTTGCAAACTGTGGCGTCGTTACTGCGACTGCAATCAAGGCAAAGTGATTCTGATGAAGTCAAAGAGTCACTGGCTCAGGCGATGCGGCGCGTTAGCGCTATCGCGGTGGTTCACGATGTGCTCTCTGAGGGTATCGATCAGGAAATTTCCTTCGATCAGATCTTTAAGCGCATTTTGCTACTGGTGCCAGAAATTGCCGGATATCACACCACCGTAAAGACGGAATTCTTTGGAAGCTTTGGCGAATTGGCCGCCGAGCGTTCAACTCCTTTGGCCCTAGTGCTAACCGAAGTGGTCGCAAATGCCGTGGAGCATGGCCTATCGGATCGCAGTGGCACCATTCAGGTTGAAGCTGCTCGTGAAAAGAAAACTTTGGTAATTACCGTGACCGATGACGGCTCCGGTTTGGTTGAGGGCAAGGTTGGCACCGGGCTTGGAACTCAAATTATCAAAACCCTGGTTGAGTCCGAACTCCGAGGCAAAATCTTGTGGACCTCGCCAATTCGAGGTGGCACCAAAGTAACGATAGAAATTCCTATTTAGGCAGCTAGGTTTTCGAGCATCAGCGTTACCGCCTGTGCTGGAGCCAGACCCTGCGGGAACTGCGGCGCTTGACCGGCGATGGCTCTGGTAGACAGCCCAGTTTCGGTGTGACCGAGCAACTCGCTCACCACCTTGATCCCGTTTCTTCTCCACTCCCGTGCTGCAGCCACAAGGAAACCCTGCATTGCCATCTTGGATGCCGAATAGCTGGAGAGATTGGGCAATGGAGTTTGAGCGACCACACCGGTCACATTCAATACAAAGGCACCCTCGGTGCCGGCAAGGTTGGGATGCAAAGCAACAAGCAAGTCTCGCGGGCCGCGGTAGTTCACTTGCAATAACTTGGCATCAATCTCGGCTGGGGTTTCGGTTGCCAATCCGAAGGCAACTAACCCTGCGCAAATAATCACCCCATCAAGCTTGACCGCTGAATTTAGGTAATTGGCCAAGGTCGAAATGGATTCTGAGCTGCCCAGATCCAGCAGCAGTTTCTGCACCACTCGGTCGGGGATATTGGCAGCGGATTCGTTGGAGCGAGCGGTGCCGTAAATGTTTGCGCCAGCTGACTCGAGTTGCGAAACGAACTCGCGACCCAATCCGCCCGATGCTCCTACAACCAATATGTTTTTGCCCGAAAAGTTCATAATCATCCCAACCCAGGCTTCGGGCTGCTTATTTCTAGGAAACAAAGAATCCTTGCGTCTTACTCAAAAGTAGACTTTGACCACCCAAACAAAAGGAACAGCTTTTGAAATTTTCCGCATTCGGACTTGCCCTACTGCTTGCACTCTCTGGTTGCTCAGCAGCCGAGGAAGTTGTTGTTGAGGGGTGTGATGGCGTAGCGGTGGAGGTGAACTTCGGCACTTTAGGCGCTGAGCAAATTTCTAGCTGCATCGAATTTGAAGGCGAAGAGATACTGGCAAAAGAGGTACTGTCTCAGGCCGGTGTCGAGTTGGCGGGCACGGTCACATATCCAGATCAAATTGTCTGTCGCGTCAACGGACTTCCAAGTGCGACGGAGCCTTTGGAGATCGAAGGTCAAGAGCCTCACCTTGAAAGCTGTGCCGATATGCCACCGGAGTTCGCCTACTGGGCACTTTGGGTGAAAAACGATTCAGGCTCGCAGTGGGAGTACGCCACAGAGGGAGCGGCTACCCTCAAACTCACCAGAGGCCAATCGGTTGGTCTTGCTTTTGCGTCGGGAGATAAAACTCCGACCCCTTCAGAGTAATGATGACTCGAGCCCGACAGCTTCAATTGGCATTGTTATTGCCTGTTGGATTCTTGGCGGCTCGAG
>JBEGRX010000002.1:0-39749 GCA_041180205.1 Actinomycetota bacterium
CCAAACGCTGAAGAAAAAGTGCCGCAATAAACACAATGGTCCAAGCCAAATCGAGGGCAATCACACCCAACCTCAGCGGTGGGACAAATCTTCTTACCAGCTTCAGCGGTGGGTCAGTAATTGTGAACGCGAAGTCAATCACCGGCATCAAGATTGCAGGCGGTCGCCAAGAGCGATTTACCGACATTATGAAATCGACAATAAATCTGGCGAACATCGCGTAGATAAAGAGCTGAAAAGCCCAGTAAAGAATGGTTCCTACAAGTCCCATGCTCAGTCAAGCAGGTTGTCGGAATCGCTAGCTTCCTGCTCACCGTCGTTGACCTCAACGTGGCTAGGGCTAAGCAGGAATACCTTCGGAGTGACGCGACGAATCTGACCTTCCAAGGCTTCCTTCAAACCAAGCATGAAGTCAAGCATTCGCTTAGCATCAGCCTCGCTCATTGCGCCAATGTTCACGATTACCGGGACACCTTGGCGGTAGTGGAAGGCAACCTCCTTGGAGTCCGCATAGATCTGAGCCTCGAGCGTGATGATTTCCGACATCTCGGAGCCACGACGTGGTCGAGCTGCAGCCGGGCGGGGCTTTGCACTGCTCGTCTCAACCTTTTGCGGTTCGGCAGATCCAAACCCAAAGAAAGTCATAACTGAATTAACTGCGCCCATCATTACTCCTTAGATTGCTTCAAGACTAAGCGTTAGTAGGCCTTGGTCCCGTGATTGCTGAGCCAACTCTTATGTGTGTCGCACCCATTGAGATTGCAACCTCAAAGTCCTCACTCATGCCAATCGACAGTGCGTTTGCATGCGGTGCGAGCCGCTGCAGTTCGGCAGATGCTTGAAGCACTTTTTCGAACTCGCTGTGGGGATCTTCGCCCAACCCGGCTACCGCCATCACGCCCAAAAGTTCAAAATTCTCAAGCTCTAAAACCGATTGCGCCAAAGACGAGAGGTTTTCAGGTAACACTCCCCCGCGACCTGGGTCAGAGGTCAGGTTTAGTTCAATAAAACCTGAGTAACGGCCTTCAAACTTTGGTAACTGCTTGGCGAGTTCACTCACCAGCGATTGGCGGTCAATCGAATGGATCACGCGGGCATAGCGCAGAACGGACTTGACCTTATTGCTCTGCAGCTGACCCACAAAATGCCAAGTTGGCCTGCAGGTTGGTCGAAGCTCCAGCAGCTTTGTGCTTTTCGGAGCTGCTTCCTGATCTCGGTTCTCACCAAACTGCAGCTGACCCAAATCGCACAACTCTGCCACCAACTCGGCAGCGTGGTTTTTGGTAATTGCCACTAGCTCGACGGAATCAGCGGCTCGACCAGAAGCCAAACAGGCACTGGCAATTCTTGCCAGCACCTGTTGGTATCTAGAAGCTAGTTGGCTCACCGGAAGAATTCAGGAAGATCCAAATCGTCACCGAACTGGCCGTTTGAGTTTGCAACACTGTGGGCAGAGACCAAAGTCTCGCTCTGAATTAGCTGCTCGCTGGTTGGAAGTTCCTGCACAACCTCTGACTCCGCGAGCGCCTGAACCGGAGTTGTTGCCTCAGCCACCGGAAGGGCTACGGCCGCTGGTGCCTCAAACTTGCGGTAGGTGGGCTCGCCGCCATCAAAGCCCGCTGCGATTACGGTGATTCGAACCTCGTCACCCAGGGTGTCTTCAATGGTGGCACCGAAGATGATGTTGGCCTCTGGGTGAACTGCTTCCTGGACCAGGCGGGCGGCATCGTCAATTTCGTGCAGTCCAAGGTCTGAAGCACCCTGAACCAAAAGCAGCACGCCGTGCGCGCCCTCGATGGTTGCCTCAAGAAGCGGAGAGGAAACTGCGATCTCTGCGGCGCGAACGGCACGGTCCTCACCCTTGGCGGTACCGATACCCATCAGTGCGCTTCCGGCACCCTGCATAACGGACTTGACGTCGTTGAAGTCGAGGTTAATTAGACCTGGGATCACGATCAAGTCGCTGATGCCCTGAACACCGGCACGAAGCACATCGTCCGCGGTAATGAAGGCTTCGATGGCCGAAATCTTCTTGTTAGACATCTCTAGCAATCGCTGGTTTGGAACCACGATCAGGGTGTCGACCTCGGCACGAAGGGCACGGATGCCCTCATCGGCCTGCACCGCGCGGCGCTTGCCTTCAAAGTTGAATGGGCGGGTTACCACGCCTACCGTCAAGGCACCGAGGCGCTTGGCAATTCTGGCAACTACTGGAGCTGCTCCGGTACCAGTACCGCCACCCTCGCCGGCGGTCACGAATACCATGTCTGCACCCTTGAGGGCGGACTCAATCTCGTTCTCGTGTTCTTCAGCGGCGCGACGACCAACTTCTGGGTCTGCACCTGCACCAAGGCCACGAGTGATGTCGCGACCGATGTCCAGCTTCACGTCTGCATCGCTCATCAAAAGCGCTTGTGCGTCGGTGTTCACCGCCACGAACTCGACTCCGCGCAGCCCAGACTGGATCATGCGGTTCAGTGCATTCACACCACCGCCACCAACGCCAACGACCTTAATTACTGCCTGATAGTTCGGGGTCTGTGCCACGCTGTTCCTCCTTGTGAAAACTCTCAAGTTAAGGCTGAGGCTTAACCTTTTGAGACGAATTCAATTTGCGCCAAGAAGTTAGGCCCGGATTGGCTCGATTTGCTCGAGGATCTCGGGCGTGTCGCAAATGAGTCAGATCAGTAGTTTGGGTAGGTAACCACGGGGGCTTTTGGGGAGGAAACATCGATTGTCACTCCAGGCTTGACACCGGTTGCAATCAACGAGTTCAGCACCTCGGCCTTGAGGATCCCCTGCTTGGCATTGCCCCAAATCACGCGGGTATCACTCTTGCGCAATATCAGGTCGGTAGTGAGCTGGTCGGTGACCTGGATAGAGAAAACCTGCTTATAGGTGGCTACCGGTAGTGATAGCAGCACCTCCATGGCGGTTTTATATTTTTTGTCCTTCAGCGGATCGGCCGTGAAACGGAAATAGGGGTACTTGTCTTTGGCCGAGGCAACGTCAATTCGAACTCCCGCTGCGTCGTAAAGATAGTTTTTGCCACCTCGCACCAAAATCACAACAGGCTGGCGCTCTCTGATCTTCACCGTCAAAGTGTGCGGGGGTTCGGCCTGGAGCGTGAAGGTTTCGATAAGTGCGAAGTCTTTGAGCAACTCTGCAACTCGATCTTGCGACACCGTGGTCAATGGCTGACCGGCCAGCTCCTCAAGCGCCCCCATAACCTTGCTGGCCTTGATTCGATCATTGCCACTGACTTTGATCTGTTCGATGGCCAATAGTGGCGTGAAGAACGTGGCGACCACGAGCAAGATCAGTGCGACTGGGCCGGCAATAAAAAGTGTCCGGCCCAGGATGCGAAATCCAGAAGCCTTGGCTTTTTTCGGCTTGGCGGGCCTAGAGCTTACTTTTACGCGTTTTATTTCCCGACCCAGAAGCTCACGCTCAGGTTTTTTCAATTAGGCCTCCAGGGCCTCAAGCAGAGCCGGAACCATGCGATAAATATCTCCGCAACCCATGGTGATAATGAAGTCTCCAGCTTGCGCAAGACCTGCGGCTACCGCCGGCACATCATCCCAAATTGGAACATAGTGCATGCGGGATTGGTCTTCGAAGCGATCTGCGATCAAAGCGCCAGTCACGCCCGGTTCTGGATCCTCGCGAGCCGCATAAATATCAAGGCAAACCACCTGGTCACTCAGAGCCAGAGCCTGCGCGAATTCTGCCTGGAAGATTCGGGTTCTGGAGTATAGATGCGGCTGGAAAACCGTGATTAATTTACCCTCACCAACGACTGCCCGAGCGGCCGTCAGAGCTGCCGCGACTTCGGTTGGGTGGTGAGCGAAGTCATCGTAGACTCGCACTGCTCTGCGCTCACCGTGCAGCTCGAAGCGGCGCTCGGTGCCGGAGAATTTCGCCACAGCCAGCGAAGATTCGGTGAAATTAAACCCTAAGCCAACAAGCACGGCAACCGCCCCGGCGGCGTTTAGTGCGTTGTGATGACCGGGGATACTTAGAGTTAGCTGGATGCTTTCACCCTGGTAGGCCAATTCGAAAGACACGTTTCCGGCTGCGGCCATGACGTCTCGAACCTGCACATCGGCATCGGCTGCAACACCAAAGCTGATGACGTTTTGGTGCTTTAGGCGCTTGGTCACTCGAACGGCACCTGGATCATCGCTTGAGATTGCCACCAGAGCGCCGGCGGCATCGGCGAATTTGGCGAATTCACCCTCGAAGGCATCGAGCGAGCCAAAGTGATCTAGGTGATCTGGGTCAACGTTGGTGATGAGGGCGACTTCCGTCTTGTAGTGCAGAAATGAACTGTCCGATTCATCGGCTTCAATTACGAAATACTCGCCCTTGCCAAATCCGGCTGAGGCTCCATACTCCTGAATCACACCACCGTTTACAAAGCTGGGGTCCGCACCGAGTCTATTGAGTGCGGTAATTACCATGCCGGTCGACGTGGTCTTACCGTGCGCACCGGCAACCGCAATCAGCTTGCCTCTAGACGCTAGGTGTGCCAATAATGCGGATCGGTGCAGGATCGGTAAGCCTTTTTCCTGGGCTAGTAACAGTTCGGGATTGGTCGGCCAGAGCGCACTGGTAACAACCACGGTGTCTGGATTACCCAGGTTTTCCGCTGCGTGCCCAATGTGAATTTCTGCGCCGAGTTCGCGAAGTGCCTTGACATTCGAGGTATCACGCAAGTCCGAGCCGGTGACCTTGTGTCCCATGCCTAATGTTAGGCGGGCAATTCCGGACATGCCGCTGCCACCGATACCAATGAAGTGCACGGTGCCGAGGTCGTCTGGGATGGGCTGGGAGAAGTCTGGCTTAATCACGGGTATTAGTATTCACTGCCGCAAGCACTAGATCGCGTAGCCGCTCGGTGGCGTCGGGAATTCCCACTGATTTTGCGGCCTCCGCCATGCGACGAAGTGAGGAGCTGTGGCTCATGATCGGAATCAACTCCCCCGAAATGTAATCCGGGGTGAAGTCGCTGTCGGATACCAATTTGCCGCCGCCAGCTTGCACCACAGTCTCAGCATTGAACTTCTGCTCACCGTTGCCAATCGGATATGGCACATAGATTGCGGGCAGTCCACAGGCTGAAAATTCACTCACGGTTGAACTGCCTGCTCGCGAAACCGCCATGTCGGCCGCTGCGATGGCGACATCCATTCGATCGCAGTAGGCAATTCGGTGATAGCCGGCCTCTGACACCTCAGGCAGGTTTGCACGATCTCCCACGATGTGCAGTATCTGGATTCCGGCGGCATTTAGCACCGCCCTAGATTCGATGACCGCCTCGTTTATGCTCTTTGCTCCCAGCGATCCTCCGGTGACCAGCAGTGTTGTCAAGAACGGGTTCAAGCCAAGCTCGAGTCTTGCCTGTTCCTTGTCATAACCGGCAACCGACTCAGCAATTTCGGGTCGCAGCGGCATGCCAGTGATTGCTGCCGGCGACAGATCGCTGTTGTTGAAGGCAACCGCAATGTGTCGCGTGAGCTTAGCTCCAATTCGATTGGCTATCCCAGCGAGAGCATTCGCTTCGTGTATCACCAGCGGCCTTCTGGATAGAAATGCCGCGACGTAAGCGGGGGCTGATGCGTAGCCACCAAAACCAACGACCGCTTCAATTTCATGCTTGCGAATCATGCCCAAGACCTCAACCACGGCCCTGGCGAATCGAACTGGAAACAGCAAGGCGTAGCCGGAGAGTTTTCTCGGGAAAGGCAGTCGTGCGATGGTAAGAAGTTCGAAACCGCGCTGCGGAACCAGCCTGGCCTCAAGTCCTTCTGCAGTGCCCAGCGTAATTACTTCATGATCCAAGGTCCGCAGCGACTGAGCTAGGGCCAACATCGGATTCACGTGCCCGGCAGTGCCACCACCGGCAAGTAGAAACTTTGTCACCGGCGCCGACCCAAGTTTGCTGCTCGGTCCCGCTCAACTGCAAGCACCACGCCAATTGCCATCAGCGATGCGATCATCGATGAGCCACCTGCCGATATCAGCGGCAAAGTAACACCGAGCACTGGGAACAGACCCACGACTACACCCATATTGATAAAGGCCTGAATCACAATCCAGAACATCACACCGACAACCAAGTTGCGATTGAATGAATCCGTTTGCAACCTGGCGATATTGAACATCACCAAGCCCAGTGCCAAGAACAGCGCTACCACCAGCAGAGCGCCAATCAGACCTAGTTCCTCGCCGATAATCGCGAATATGAAGTCATTCTCCACCTCGGGAATCCAGCTCCACTTCAACTTAGATCGGCCTAGTCCGGTTCCAAAGATGCCACCGGAGGCCAGCGCCCAGGTGCCCTTCTCGAACTGCCAGTTCACGCCCATCGGGTCGGCGGCCTCTGGGTTCAGCCAGGCATCGAAACGAACTCTTCGAGAAGCTGAGCTGGTAACCAAAAACACCGCTGCCGCGAGGCCTGCGATGATGATGGTCATGATATGGGAAGTCTTAATGCCAGCAATTAGGTAAAGCCCCAGGAGCAGCACCACCATGATGATGCCTGAACCCATATCCTTACTGAGCACCGCTACCATGCCGACGCTAACCGCAGAGAACAACCAAACCCTGCGCCAGATTGGATCATCGTCTTCCGGGTAACCGGTGAGTTGAGATAGCTGCAGCGAGAGCGCAACGATTAAACCAAGTTTTAGAAACTCAGAGGGCTGCACACCGAAAGCTCCAAAGCTCAGCCAGTTTCGGTTTCCGTTAATCTCCTGGCCAATCAAAACAGTTGCGGCCTGCGCACCCATCGTGACAAACAGCCCGAGCATGGCGAACCTGCGCATGACATCCATCGAAAGATTCGAGATGATCAGCATAAGAATTAGCCCGATCAGAGCGTAGCCACCCTGCTTTAGAAAGATGGTGGCCGCATTCGAGGTCTCTTTGAAGGCGTCAACCGCAGAGGCACTTGCCACCATGGTTAGTCCGATGGCGACCGTTGCCAAGGTCAGCGCGAGCAACGAGAAGAACTGGCGAGATTGCGCGTGCAGCTTGGGCTGCAGCATCTCCTTGATGTTTGTCACTTCATCACCTGCCTTCTAACCTCTGCCTGGAACTGGTTGCCGCGGTCGGCGTAATCCTGGAATTGATCCATTGATGCCGCAGCGGGGGCAAGCAGAACGGTGTCTTTGGGTTGGGCAAAATCAAGCGCCGCCGCAACCGCCTGCTCCATAACCCGCTCCCCTGAAATCACTCTAAGAGGCAAGTCGGGAAGGTGGGTGGCAAACAGCGACTCAAGCAGTTGCGTGTCGGCACCTATCAGAACTGCAGCCCTGAGTTTGCCACCGTGCTCCAAAATTAGCGGTGTTGGGTCAATGCCCTTAAGCAAACCTCCAACAATCCAAACGATGGAATCAAAGCTCGCAAGCGATGCATTGGCAGCATGCGCATTGGTGGCTTTTGAGTCATCAATGAACAGCACCTGCTGGTGCTCTAGAACTCGCTGTATGCGATGAGGCGAGAGCACAAAGCTTGCAATCGCCTGCTTTATCGCGGCTGGCTCGACATCAACCGCCCTAGCCAGTGCTGTGGCCGCCGCGACATTCGCCTTCAGGTGTTCACTGACGACTCCGATGGCCGCCAAGTCCGAGTCATCGGCGATCTCCAGAGCCGCCGAGTACCGCTCACTGGTGAAAGCACGATCCACTAAAAATTCTTCGACGTATCCCACCATGCTGACGCTTGGCATTGCGGTTGTGAAGGCGATTGCTCGACAGCCCTCAACCACATCCGCTGCCTCAGCAGCCGCAAGGGTCTTCGGGTCTTCAGCGTTGTAAACAATCGCAAGTTCTGTGCCTTGATAGACCTTGGCCTTCGCCTCGAAATAAGCCTGCTCGCTGCCGTGCCAGTCGATGTGGTCTGGAGCGAGGTTCAGGAAAGCGCTGGCAACGGGATTGAAATCTCCGCTGTAGTGCAGTTGAAACGAGGAAATTTCCAACACCAAATAGTCAAAACCCTCCGGGTCGCGAACGGCATCGAGAATCGGGTTGCCGATGTTTCCGCAGGCTACGGCTCGCAACCCTGCGGTTTGCAGCATGTGGGTGACCAGCTCGGTTGTTGTGGTTTTTCCATTAGTGCCGGTAATCGCTATCCACTTGGCAACTTTTGAGGTTTTATCCCGCAGTCGCCAAGCAAGGTCGATATCGGTGAGCAGCAAAATGCCCTGCTCTTCGAGCCATTGGATCGCTGGGTGACCCGGGGTGAACCCCGGTGACACGACGGCAAAATCAATGCGGTCAAGTTTTGCAAGTTCATCGACCGAGTCCGAGAGCACAAGCTTGGCCCCGATGACCTCGAGTAATTCGCCGTATTGGGCAGTGGTAGTTTGGGTAAAAACAGTTACGTTAGCGCCAAGCTCACAAAGTGTGTCGGCTACCGAGAATCCAGATTTGCCGAGGCCTAAGACTGCTACGTGCAGTCCAGCCCAGTCATCGTGCCAGCTGCCCTGAGCGATCATATGCCGTAAATCCACTCCACGTAGAACAGCCCAACACCGCTGATCACGCACAGCGCGGCGATGATCCAAAATCTCACCACAACGGTAATTTCAGCCCAGCCCTTGAGTTCAAAATGGTGATGCAGCGGTGACATCAAGAAAACCCGTTTTCCAGTTCCGGTGCGCCACTTGGTGATCTTGAAAAACACCCGCTGAATCACAACAGAACCGGTCACGATGACAAAGATTCCGCCGATCAGCACCAGCAGTAACTCAGTGCGGGACAAAATTGCAAGGGCCGCCAATGCACCGCCCAGACCAAGCGAGCCGACATCCCCCATGAAAATCTGCGCTGGCGAGGTATTCCACCACAAAAAGCCAACACAAGCTCCGACAATTGCCGCCGCGATGACCGCCAGGTCTAGCGGATCGCGAACGTTATAGCAGGAGGCAAGGTTTTCAGTAACATTCGTGCAGCTTTGGTTGAACTGCCAAAATCCGATTACGACGTAGGCACCGATGGCCATAATCGCCGAACCCGAAGCCAAACCATCTAAGCCATCAGCAATGTTGACACCGTTGGATGCACTGGTCACCAAAAGCGATATCCAGGCGATAAACAGACCCATTCCAATCACAGAGCCCCAAATAAACAGGTCGATTGGTAAGTCCCTGAACAGCGAGATCGCGGTCGAGGCGGGGGTAAGGCCGTCCTCATCAGGAAAGCCGAGAGCTAAAACCGCGAAAATGATCGCCACGACGACTTGACCGCCGATTTTTGCCCAGCCGGTCAACCCCAGGCTGCGCTGATTTCTCACCTTCAAAAAGTCATCGATAAAACCAACAAGTCCCAGCCCGAGCATCATCAGGATCACCAGCAGTGCTGAAGCCGATGGGGTTTCGCCATTGATGAACTTGGCTAGAAAGTAGGCAATTGTGGCGGCCAAAAGGATGACAATGCCGCCCATGGTTGGGGTGCCACGCTTGGTGTGGTGAGTCTGTGGTCCGTCATCACGAATGAACTGCCCCCACTGCAAGTTCTTGAAAAGCCAAATAAATCCGGGGGTGGCAAACAGCGAAATAAATAGCGCAATGCCGCCTGATGCAAGTAAGGCTCTCACTTCACACCCGCCAACTCGTCGCCCAAAAATCTCAAACCGGCGATGTTGCTGGATTTCACCAGCACGATGTCGCCGGGAGAAAGCTTGTCATGGATGGCCTCAAAAGCCGCGTTGATTGTCTCGCAAAACACAGATTCGCCATCCCAGCTGCCCTCTTGGGCTGCTCCCATGTGAATCAGTTTGGCTTCCTGACCAACCACGTAGAGCTGATCGATGTTGTAGCGAACTACCAACCGTCCAAGCTGATCGTGCTCCTCGGTGGCGAAGGGTCCAAGCTCCGCCATCTGACCTAGAACCGCGATGGTGCGGTGACCTTGTCTTCCCAAAGTTGCCAGAGTCTGAAGTGCCGCCCGCATCGAATCTGGCGAAGCGTTATAGGCATCATTGATTATGTAGACCCCGTCTGACCGCTTCATCAGCTGCATTCGCCAGCGCTCTGCCATCTCCATCTCAGAAACCGCCCGGATGGCCACATCCGGCGAAACACCAAGTTCGTGAGCAGCTGCTAAGGCAGCGGACACATTCATAGCCTGATGCTCACCCAGCATCTTTAGTGTGAGTTCGTGCATCACGCCATCGGGATACCTAATTGTCAAGCGTGTTCCGGAAAGCGATAGTTCGGCAGCTTTTATCTCGAAATCGGCTTCGCTAGCAAAGCCAAAACTTACGCGCTTGACACCAGGGTTTGGCTCAAACCCACGAACCACCGGATCATCCTCATTGAGGATTGCGGTGCGCTGGATGAAAGGCATCATTTCACGCTTAATCTGCGCTGTAACGTCGACGCCTCCAAAGGCCCCCGCGTGAGCCAAACCAACCTTTAGTTCGATTCCGATATCCGGCCGGCACCAGCTTGCTAGCGCTGCAATTGAGCCGAGCCCAGCAGCACCTAATTCCAGCACCAAGAATTGAGTGTTTTTCTCAAGGCGGAGCACGGTTAGCGGCAGTCCAACCTCGTTGTTGAATGAGTCCCGCGGTGCGACGGTAGGACCTACCTTGGAGAGAATCTCCCGTAGCATGTTTTTGGTTGAGGTTTTGCCATTCGACCCCGTGATGCCAACTACTTGAAGGGTTCCCGACGTTCGAAGCGACTGCAATACGTACTTGGCAAGATCCGTCAGCGCCTTCACGGTGTCTGAAACTTGAATTTGAGGCAGAGCCAGCGAAAAATTTGGGCTTGAAACCACTGCCGCTGCGGCCTTCTGGGACACCTGCTCCAAGTACCGGTGACCGTCATCGTGTTCGCCCAGTTTGGCAAAGAAAATACCACCGGCTGCGAGGGCTCGCGAGTCGGTATCCGGAAGCCCCGAAACTCTCAGATTCGGCTCTCCGACAACGATCTCACCGCCAATGGCACGTGCAATCTCGGCAAGCGACACCTCAATCACGACTGCACCGCCGCTCTTGCAATGGCCCTTGCGTCAAATGGCACTTTTTCGCCTCGAATCTCTCGATAGGTCAGATGACCCGGTCCACACCAGAGCACGGCCCCCTCGGCTGGGGTCTCGCTAATAGCTCGCCCAATGGCGATACCCGGGTCTGGAATCTCCAAGATTCTTCCCGCTTCAAGCTTCGTTGCGGCTGCGCTAACTAGGGCGTGTCGAATACTCGCCGGATCCTCATCGCGCGGATGCTGGTCCGTGATGATCAGCAGATCGGCCGAGGTTGCCGCCAGCCCCATCTCGGCTCGCTTACCCTGATCGCGATTGCCCGACGCCCCTAAAACCACAGTCAGGACCGGATAGCGATTTCTAATCTCGTCCACCGCACCCGCCACACCGGCTGGGGTGTGGGCATAGTCGACATAGACATGTGGTCTAGTCTCCGACACCAATTCCAAGCGACCTGGCACATGCAGGTGTGTGAGCATTGCCGCCTTCGTCAGCGCTTGCGGTTCAAATTCTGCCTCTAGAAGCATGACTAGTGCCAAAACTAGGTTTTTAGCCATCAAAGCGCCCTGGGTGAATTCGACACTGAGGCGGTGCTTGCCGGTTATCTCCAGCGAGGAATCGTGATAGCTGTATTGATACTCGCAGCCAGCACCGATTCCAACCACTGGAATCGAGGCTGACTCATAGATTTTTCTAGCCCAGCTGTCCTCGACTAACACCACGCCCCGCTTCGCGTAATCAGGGCGGAAGAGCTGGGCCTTGGCAGCAAGGTACTGCTCCATATCTTTGAAATCGTCTAGGTGATCGCGAGACAAATTGCTAAAACCAACTACCTCGAACCGAACGCCATCGACCCGGTTTCGAATCAAAGCCTGCGCCGAAACCTCAATGGCGGCGTGGTTGGCTCCCGCTTTGCGCATTTCAGCCAGCAACCAGTGCAGCTCAGTGACCTCGGGGGAAGTCAGCTGCGCGGACAGCTCTCGATCACCGACGATTCGAGCCGTGGAGGCGCTCATTCCCGCTTTGACACCTAATCCAACCAAGAGCTGATGCAAATAATTGGTGGTTGAGGTCTTGCCATTGGTTCCGGTGACGCCAAATAGCTTCATGTTTGATTCGCTGGTCCCAAACACTAAATCCGAGATTGCACCGGCTATTGCCTTGGGCTCTGGGTGAATCAAAAGTGGCAGGTCGGTCGCAAATTCTCTATCCGAGAGCACCGCGACGGCACCATTTGCCAAGGCTTGATCTAGAAATTCCAAGCCGTGGTGCTTGGCGCCCCGGGTGGCAATAAATAGCGATCCCGGTTGACACTGGGCCGAAGACAGTGAGACGGAACTTATAACAACATCAGCGCCGCTGCGAGCAAGATTGAACTCCTCGGCAAGCGTGCTAGTTGCGCGGTTCGACTTCACCGTACTTGCCCGATGGTAGATCTGGTGACTTTGTGGTCGATGGCGGAACTCGGTAGCTCTTCAGCGCCTGCTGCATGATGGCCTTGAATGGGAAGGTTGCCTGCAATGAGTTGGAGACACCGATGGCCTTGTAGATGGTTACGCCAACCACAAACTTTGGATTCTCCGCTGGCGCAATGCCATAGAACGAAATGGCGAATTGCGATCCGTAACCGGAACCATCTTTGATCTGCGCCGTACCGGTCTTGCCCGCTACTCGATACCCGTCAATCGCAGCATTCTGACCAACGCCACCAAACTCAACAACCTTTTCCATCAGGTTTAGGTTGAGATTGGCAGTTTCTTTGGAAATCACCCGGGTGGCATTTTGCTTGGGCTGGTACAGCACGGTGCCGTCGTCAGCGACGCAGTTCTCAACCAGAATTGGGTCAAGACGAACACCGTCGTTTGCCATCGCCTGGTAGGCATAGGCCATTTGAATACCGGTGACCGAGATGCCCTGACCGTATGTGGTCGCGTAGTTGGTCATTTTGTCCCAGTCTTTGTAGTCGTGCAGGATGCCAGAGCTTTCACCCTCGAAGCGCAGTGGGCTGACCGAACCAAAACCAAATTTCTGCAGGTAGTTGTAACGGGTCTCTTTGTCGATTTTCACACCGAAGTTAGACATGCCAGTGTTCGAAGAAAAACGAAGCACGCCACCAAGGGTTAGGTTGTATGGCTCATGCCCGAAACTGTCCTTGATCCATCCACCCGCGAAATCTAATTTCATGTAATCCGGTGCCTTGACCTTGTCGAAGGCGTCGGCGGTTTTGGTGTCTAAAACCATCGCCGAGGTCAGGGCCTTCATGATTGACCCCGGCTCAAATGCAGCCTGGAAAATCTTGGAGCCACGGTTGGCGGCATCGGAAGCTGCCGGATCGTTCGGATCAACAGATGGCGCCTCGGCCGCGGCTAACAGGCGACCCGTCTCAACTTCGACCACGACCGCAGATGCCCACTGAGCACCGAGATCGTTAACCGTGTCGGCCAAAACCTGCTGAGCAAAGAATTGCAGATTGGCATCGATGCTTAGGTTCAAAGTGCCACCGTTTTGAGTCGGTTGGGTGGTGACGTTTGAGGTCGGGATGCGCACCCCCTCGGCGCTGCGCTCAAAGGTCTCTTGACCGTCGACGCCGGCTAGGCAGGTGTTGTACTGGCGCTCAAGACCGGCCAGTGGGGTGCCATCGGCACCAACAAATCCAAGCACGTTTCCAGCTACCGCGCCGTTTGGATAGAGGCGGTCGGCAAATGGGTCAAAGTAAATCCAAGGGATGCCGAGTTCGCGAATCGCGTTGAAGGTTTCTGCGTCTACCTTTTTTGCAAGGTTTGAGTACTCGCTATCGCCGGCTAACCGAGCGGTGAGCTCCTCGGGAGTGAGCCCTACCAGCGGGGCCAGCTCCAGCACAATCTGCTCGACGGTGCGCTCAGTCTTTACGCCATCAATGGTTTTGAAGATGCTACCGACATTCTTCGGAGCCGCATTCACGTCGTACCTAAAAACCGTTCTAGCCAAAACCTGGCCCGAGGCATCACGAATTTGACCTCGAAGTGCGGGCAGGGTTTGAGTGATGGAACGAGATTTGAATGATTCTTCGCGAATTTGCTCGGCTCGAACCACTTGATAGTCCACTAATCGAATGCCCAGACCAAGCACCATAACAACCAAGATCAGGGCAAATACACCGAGTCTGCGACTCAGCGCTCTTTGTGAACCCATGGTGCCCTATCTGGTTGGTGAAGCTGGGATTAGACCCTGCTCCAAAACTAAGCCAGATGCGGCTGGTTTTTCAGTTTCGACACTCTCTGCCACCTCAGCGCTTGCCACGGTTGCCTCCGAGAACTCCGATACGGTTCCCATAGCTGCGTTAGCAACCAGGTTGGCTGAAGCCACCGCGGCGTTGGCCGCGCTAGCAGGCTTTGGCTTTCCAAAAACCTTGTCCTTTTTGATGTCTAGCAGCACCGAGGCTGGATTGGCAACCATGCCCAAACGGTTTGCAGCATCCGCAAGGTTTTGCGGTGATGACAGTGAATCAACCTCTTCCTGCAGAATCTGTACCTGGGTGGTTAGGTCACGCTTTTCAAGCTTAAGGGAGCGCAGGTGATAGGCATCCTGAGTGAGGATCATGTTCAGCACCAGCTGGCCAAGCATGACCACGATTATGCCGGCTACCAGAATCAAGCCCGCCGTCATCTTTGGACGCAGTTGCTTAGCCTGAGCCTGCGAAACCATGTAAACCGCCATTTAGTTACCCTCCAGTTTTTCTGCAGCCCGAAGCCTGGCTGATGCCGACCTTGGGTTTTTCTCCAGTTCGATCTCCGTGGCACGCTCGACGCCGCGGGTGATGATTTTTAATACCGGTGCGGTGCCTGGCAATTCGACGGGCATGTCAACCGGTGTAGAACTTGTGGCGGCCGCTTGGAGGGCATCTTTGACAATCCCGTCCTCCAGGGAGTGGTATGACATAACCACTAGGCGACCGCCAACAGCCAGCGCATCAATCGCCTGAGGCATGGCGTCCTCCAAGACACCTAGCTCATCGTTGACGGCAATTCTTAGCGCCTGGTAGATCCGCTTGGCTGGGTGGCCATTGGTCTTACCCGGTGCAGTTGGGACAACATCGACAACAATTTTGTTCAGCTGAGTGGAAGTGGTAATCGGCGTCACCTGACGGTCGCGCACGATTCGACGGGCAATTGGGCCTGCGAAACGCTCCTCGCCGTAGCGTCGGAAGATTCGAGCTAGCTCCACCTCATCTAAAGTCGCCAACAGGTCGGCAGCTGTCTTGCCACGAGTCTGGTCCATGCGCATGTCCAGCTCGGCTTCTTGGGCATATGAAAAGCCTCGGTCTGCGACATCCAGCTGCATAGAACTGACACCCAGGTCCATCAAAATACCGTGCACCGCTGGAATCTCTAGACGCTCCAGAATGCTCTCGATTTCGTCGTAGACAGCCAGCACCGGGATAAAACGCTCACCGAATTGCTCAAGTCGCTCGGATGCTAGGGAGATTGCGCTTGGATCGCGATCGATTCCGATCACTGTCAATGATGGGTTCTGAGCCAAAAGCGCTTCGGTGTGGCCACCTAGCCCCAAGGTGCAGTCGATTGCGACTGGCTTGGCCACGTTGAAACCGGGCTGCAGCAGATCTAGGCAGCGCTGGAGCATTACCGGGGAGTGCAGTTCTGAGGTCTGAACCATGAGATTCCCTTTTGTCTCTCCCTGCAACTTGGTCCTTGTCCGTTTGTGAGCTTGGTTTTCACTTGTTCCGACTTCGGGGAAGAAGGCCGGAGCACGGCCAAGGGCCAAGGTGCAGGGTTAGAACAACCCGGGGATCACCTCCTCCGCCTGTGAGGAGAAACCGTCTTCGTTGCGCTCTAGGTATTCATTCCAGGTCTTGGCATCCCAGATTTCAGCTCTGGAGCCAACACCAATGATTACTAGTTCCTTAGAAAGGTTGGCGTAGTCGCGCAATAGCTGAGGCAGTAGCACCCGGCCCTGCTTGTCTGGGGTCTCGTCGCTGGCACCTGAGAGAAACACGCGCAGGTAGCGACGAGCATCTTCATTGGTAAGCGGTGCCTGGCGGATTTTGTCGTGCACTGATGCGAACTCTTTGGCGGAGAAAACGTAAAGGCAACGCTCTTGGCCACGGGTGATGACAACACCGTCTCCCAGTTCATCGCGGAACTTAGCGGGCAGGATCAGGCGACCTTTTTCATCCAGCTTGGGTGTGTGAGTACCAAGTAGCACTTTGTCCCCTTTCCCAAGCTATTTACTCCACTTTACTCCACTTTGCTCCACTTTGGGTTATTTTGGCGTGTTTTTTATCACGTTTTGGTCACCTTTTTTAAATGAAAAACCCCGCCGCAGCGGGGTCAAGTCAGGGTTTGCTATTCGTTGCCGAAGCGCTGATTCCAGCGATCCTCGAAAAAGTTCGTTTTTGGCTTATCGCCCGCGGCTGGAAGTTCAGGAAGTCTGAAGTTTGCACTGGCGATTACCAGGCCGATTACCATCACCAGGAAAGCAACTACTCCAAAGAATGCCACCTGCAGTGCGACAGACAGCACCAGTAGACCGAGGCCGGAAATCAGAATGAGCACGCCAAGCACCAGCTTGCCAGCCGATTGGTTGGCGCTGGTGGTATTAGAAATGGTCTTCGCGAACTCGGCGTCTTGCGCCATTAAGTTGCGTTCCATCTCTTCGAGCAGTTTTTGCTCGCGCTCAGACAGACTCATGGTGAACTCCGATCTTCCCTAATTGTAAACAGCGAAGCTCGGTTAGGCTATCCCGTATGTCTCAAGGTTTTCTGTTAAATCTCGTCCAGCAACGCTTGGATGTCTACTGCGACATCAAGCGGACCGAGCTTTCCGAGATATCCGAAGACCTCATTCCAATCATTGACTACACCCAAGATTTACTTTCCGGAGGCAAGCGCTTTCGTGCGCTGTTTGCCTTTTGGGCTTGGGCCGGTTACCAACCGGTAGCGGTAGAAGCCAGCAAGCTCACCATCGAAACACCGGTAATTTCAGTAGCGGCAGCTCTAGAGATGTTTCACGCCGCAGCGCTGGTGCACGATGACCTTTTAGACCAGTCAGATTTGCGCCGCGGAAAGCCTGCAATTCATAAGCGCTTTGAGACCCTGCACCGGGCAAATCGGTTTGCCGGCAGTGCAGAACGCTTTGGGGTAGCTGGGTCAGTTCTGGTGGGCGACATGATGCTCTCTTGGTCTTCCGAGCTTTTCGGAGATGCCCTGCTGCACTCCCCCGGGGAATCGATTGAGGCCGCCTGCCGAACCGAGTTTTCCAAGATGCGTTTTGAAGTGATGGCCGGTCAGTATCTAGACGTGCTCGAAGAGAACGCAGCGCCAATCCGTTCCAAGTCAGAGGCAGTTGCCCGAGCCAACAAGGTGATGCTCTACAAAACCGCCAAATACAGCCTTGAAGCGCCACTGCTCATCGGTGCCGCCTTGGGTGGTGCTCATCATTCCGAACTTGCGAGCCTGAGCAACTTCGGCATTCCCCTGGGCTTGGCATTCCAATTGCGCGATGACATTCTCGGTGTGTTCGGCGACCCACAGGTCACAGGCAAGCCTGCCGGCGATGACCTCAGGGAAGGAAAGCGAACGGTTTTGATTGGCTTGACCCTGGAGGCTTTACCTTCGAGTGTGGCAAACATCTTTGAAGAACTTTTGGTCTCGGGAGATATCGATGCCGAGCAGATTGACTTCATGAGAAATGCAATTGTCGACTCTGGAGCTTTGGCAAAAACTGAAGCGCTCATCGAAGAATATTCCAACCGCGCGATTGAAGCGCTGGCAGAACTCGAGATTTCAGAACAGGGACGTAAGGAACTTGCGAACCTAACCGAAGCGGTTATTAACCGCAGTAAGTAATTAGCCCAGCGCCTGTGCGGCTCTTCTGACCGGCGCTTTGTGCCCCTCCAGAAGTGCTGAGATTGGCGTTCGTCCAAGAATGTCATTGTCCGCATAGATCCACTCAATGGCCTCATCAAGCGTGAGGCTGCAGTCCAAAAGCAGAATCAAGGTGCCGCGAATGCTGGCAAGCGGTTCGCCGTTTTGGATTAGGTGGGCTGGAATCATGGGCTGCTTGTCCACTCGGACGCTGAACAGAACATGCTCCTCTATTAGCCTTCTGACCTTGGATGCCGATATTCCCAGCAGGTCGGCAGCTTGATCGATGGTCAGCCAGCTATCAACACCTGGAAGTGACATCAACTATCCCCTCTGAGTCTGTACCAGCTGCTCGGCAACCAAAAAAGCTAGCTCGAGCGACTGCATGTGGTTGAGGCGAGGATCACAAACCGACTCGTAGCGCTCCTCAAGGGTCGCCTCATCGATCATTTCCGAACCGCCCAGGCACTCCGCAACATCATCCCCGGTGAGCTCGACGTGAAGTCCACCCGGGTGGGTGCCGAGTGCGCGGTGGACCTCGAAGAATCCCATTACCTCGTCCATTACATCTTCGAAACGACGCGACTTGTAGCCGTTTTTCGTCGTGATGCCGTTGCCGTGCATCGGGTCGGTAATCCAAAGCGGTGTTGCACCCGCATCCCTTGCCGCCTCGATCAACTTAGGCAGCTCGTCACGAATCTTTCCGGCACCCATGCGTGAAATCAGAGTCAGACGTCCTGGCTCGCGATTCGGGTCCAACTTGTCAATAATCTGCTTTACGTCGTCAACCGTGCTGGTTGGCCCAAGCTTTACACCAAGGGGGTTGCGCACTCTGGAGAAGAAGTCGATGTGTGCACCATCTAGCTGCCTAGTGCGCTCACCAACCCAAATGAAGTGACCGGAGGTGACGTATGGAGTTCCGGTTCTGGAGTCAATACGGGTCATTGGACGCTCGTAGTCGAACAGCAATCCCTCGTGGGAGACGAAGAATTCGGTGCTGCGCAGTTCGGCAGAGTCGACGCCACAGGCTTCCATGAACTTCATGGCGCGATCAATGTCACCCGCAATGCTCTCGTACTGCTTATTCGCTGGATTGTCAGTAAAGCCTTTATTCCAAGCGTGCACCTGACGCAAATCGGCAAAGCCACCGGTGGTGAAGGCACGAATTAGGTTCAATGTGCTCGAGGAGGTGTGGTAAGCCCGCATCAGACGTCGGGCATCGTTGCGACGGGATTCTTCAGTGAACTCATAGCCGTTTACCGCATCGCCGCGGTAGGCGGGTAGGGTCACGCCATCGCGAGTTTCAAAATCAGATGATCTTGGCTTGGCAAACTGACCAGCCATGCGCCCCATCTTGATCACCGGCAGCGAAGACCCATACATCAAGACCACTGCCATCTGCAGCACAGTCTTGATGCGGTTGCGAATCCGATCGGCGGTGGCATCGACAAATGTCTCAGCACAGTCACCGCCCTGAAGCAAGAACGCCTCTCCCCTGGCCGCCTGAGCAATTCGCTCCCGCAAGGTGTCTACTTCCCCTGCGAACACAAGCGGTGGCTGAACCGCGAGCTCCTTTTTAACCTGCTCCAACACCTGAGCATCGGCCCAGGTTGGCTGCTGCTTGGCCTCTAAATTGAGGTAGTTGTCTAATCCGAAGTCTGTCAAAACGATCCTTTACCTATGCGGCCCGTGCCATGCGGTTCTTTACTGTGGAGGCGTATACGTCTTCATACTCCTGATTACTCAGTTGCATGATGTTGTAAACAATTTGATCGGTGACAGCTCGCAACACTGCGCGCTCTCCCTCCATGCCTGCAAATCTAGAGAAGTCAAGGGGTTCCCCTATGACCACTCCCACCCGACGAATCTTTGGATACTTCGAACCAATGGGCTGAACCTTTTCGGTGTCGATCATGGCAACTGGAATCACCGGCACCTTAGCCTCCAGAACCATTCGGGCGATACCAGTTCGGCCGCGGTATAGCTTGGCGTCTGGGGAACGGGTACCCTCCGGGTAGATGCCCAGTAGCAAACCACGTTCCAGCACACCAAGTCCAGTGTTCAAAGAGTCCTCGGAGGCCTTACCACCAGAGCGGTCAATCGGCAGCTGGCCGGTGGCCTTGAAGAACCAGCGAATAAGCGCGCCCTTGACGCCTTTGCCGGTGAAGTAGTCACTCTTTGCCAAGAAGGTGACCGGCCTTCTCACCTTCAGAGGCAAAAAAATCGAATCGGAGAAGGAAAGGTGATTGGAGGCCAAGATTGCACCGCCAGCATTCGGGACGTTTTTTGAGCCTTTGACCCACGGACGAAACAGAATCTGAAGAATTGGGCCAAGAATAAAGTTCTTGATAATGAAATATGCCAATTTGCGCTCCAGTCGGGATGCTTACAGCTTAGCGAGCGACTCGCGCGCTAGGTCTGCAGCACCGATAACTCCAGCCTGATTCGTAAACCCGGCGGTGACGATTTTTGCCTCGGGCCTGAAGCCTCTCGCTGGCAAATCGTCCAAAAATCCCTCGCGAATCGGTTCCAGTATCAGCTCACCGGCGTCCGATAGTCCGCCGCCGATAACGTAGACCTGCGGGTCCAATACCGCGGTGATGGTTGCCATCGCCTGACCCAGGTAACGACCTGCTTCTCGGAAGATCGAGTAAACGCCAGCATCGCCCTCTAAAAGTGCCTGATAAACCTGAGCACCAGTTAGTTCACCGCTCTCAGCCTTAAGTTCTCGCAAGCGCTGGCCTGCCGGCCCGGGGCTCGCGGCCAGCTTTTTGGCCGCCTTGACTACTGCAGTTCCAGAGGAGTACTGCTCCACGCAGCCCTTGCGACCGCAGCCGCACTGCTTGCCGTCTTGCACCACCCGAACGTGTCCCAGTTCTCCGGCAATTCCAAAACCGCCTCGACGTAGCTTGTGGTCAGCTACCACTGCCCCACCGACGCCGGTGCCGAGGGTCAACATCACCATGTCTTTGCTGCCACGCCCAGCACCAAACTTGTACTCTGCCCAACCAGCGGCGTTGGCATCGTTTTCGATGACCAAGGGTAGGTCGAGGTGAACCTGAAGGCGATCTCTAAATGGCTCATTGCGCCAGTTGAGATTCGGCGCGTAAAGGATAGTGGACTGATCGGCATCTATAAAGCCGGCCGCTGCCACACCCGCACCAACCACCGCAGTTTTGGCATGTGAGCTGACCTGCTTGATTAGATCTACGACGGTGGAAACCATCAAATCAGGGTCTTGGGCTGGCGAGGGAACCTTGGTCTCGAAAAGGATTTGGCCTTGCTCATCTACCAGGGCACCCAAAATTTTGGTACCACCGATGTCGATTCCGACTGACAGCATTTGAACCTCTTTGGTAGGGCGAGCCTAAATTTTACCGCTTTGTGGAAAGGTTACAAAAAAACAGGAAAAAAGTTACATACGTTGTAGCTCAAGCACTCAAACTCGGGGTTAGAGTATTTCAAACTCGATTGGGAGAGAAACAATGACGTTTTACGATGTGCCACTTCTTGTGGAATCCAACCCGCAGGACAACGCAACCGATCTTCTGCTGGAGAGAGTAAAAAAGAGCCCGCAGCACGCACTTTTTTCTCGCCAGAACCCAGATAAGACCTGGCGAGATGTAACCGCAAGCGACTTCCTCGGTGAAGTGCGCACTCTTGCCAAGGGCTTGATTGCCTCCGGTATCAAGCCGGGCCAGGCAGTTGCGATTATGTCCAAGACTCGCTACGAGTGGTCAATGATTGACTTTGCCATCTGGTTCGCAGGTGCTGTCACCGTGCCAATCTACGAATCCAGCTCCCCCTCGCAAATCGAGTGGATCCTTTCCGACTCCGACTCGGTCGCGCTGTTTATCGAAAATGACGAGCATCAGGAGCGCGTGAATCAGATCCGTGCCAACGCCCCAAGAGTTACCCAAATCTGGAAGATTGATTCCGCCGATTTCACAAAACTGCACCAATCCGGTGAAGGCGTAGCCGATGAAGTCTTGGAGACTGCAAGAACAAACGCGAAACTGGGAGACCTGGCGACAATTGTTTATACCTCGGGAACCACCGGCAACCCAAAAGGCTGCGAGCTAACTCACCGGTCGTTGGTGGACCACTGCAAAAATGCAGCAGCTGAAATTCCAGAAATCGCGAACGACAAACAACACTCCCTGATCTTTTTGCCGATGGCTCACATCTTGGCTCGATACGTGTCGGTGCTTTGCATTTACGCGGGCATCAGAGTTGGTCACCTGGGTGACACCAAACTGGTAGCAGAAGTGCTTCCGGTCTTCAAGCCAACCTTCTTGCTGGCTGTGCCACGTGTATTCGAAAAGGTTTACAACGGTGCAGAGCTGAAGGCTGAAGCTGGTGGCAAAGGGAAGATTTTCCGTGCGGCGGCTGAAACTGCAATTGAATACAGCAAGGGACTTGATTCAAAGAGTGGCCCATCGCTTGGACTAAAGATCAAGCACGGACTATTCGACAAGTTGGTCTACTCCAAGCTGCGCGCAGCCATGGGAGGCAACGTCAAGTACGCGATCTCCGGTGGTGCTCCGCTTGGTGCTCGGTTGGGCCACTTTTACCGCGGCATTGGCCTAGTAGTGCTCGAAGGCTACGGCCTAACCGAGACCGCAGCAGCTGCTGTGATTGGTCGCGTCAGCTGGCAGAAAATCGGCAAGGTCGGCCGTGCGCTGCCTGGCACCGGCATCAAGATTGCCGACGATGGTGAAGTTTGGTTGCGCGGCATTAACGTGATGCGCGGCTACTGGCGAAACGAAAGCGCTACTCGCGAGGCCTTCTCCGACGACTGGTTCCACACCGGCGACATCGGCGAGCTGGACGAGGACGGTTTCCTAACCATCACCGGTCGAAAGAAGGAAATTCTGGTCACCGCCGGCGGTAAGAACGTTGCGCCAGCGCCAATCGAAGACCCAATCCGCGCTCACCCGCTGGTTGGTCAGGTTGTCGTTATTGGTGACGCCAAGCCATTTATTGGTGCGCTAATTTCACTCGACCCAGAGATGGTTCCGGTTTGGTCTGCCAACAACGGCATTGCCGAGAAGTTGACTTTGGCTGAGGCCGCTAAGCACCCGAAGATTCGCGAAGAGATTACAAACCTAATTGCCGAAGTGAACAAGAAGTTCTCGACCGCTGAGCAAATCAAGGAGTTCGAGATCTTGGATGTTGAACTGACCGAGGCATCTGGTCACCTGACCCCATCGCTCAAGATCAAGCGTCCTAAGGTGATGACCGACTTCGCCTTGCACGTGGACAGAATCTACGGCTAAGAGATAAACCAGCTCTGTTGACGGAGGTTGGCGAAAGCCAGCCTCCGTTCTTCTTTTTCGAGGCGGTCAAGATAGAGCAAACCATTTAGGTGGTCGCATTCGTGCTGCAGCGCTTGAGCCATCAAGCCCTCTCCAGAAATCTCTACGGCCGAGCCGTCGAGTTGATAGCCACGTGCCGTTGCCCTAGGGAACCTTGGAGTCTTATGCCAAAGACCTGGGACCGAAAGACAGCCCTCTTCCATAAGCGTCGACTCCCCCTCGACGCTAACTATCTCGGGATTAATCAAATAGCCAATCTTGCCGTTGACGTTGTATGAGAAGACGGCTAAACCGACACCGATTTGAGTAGCCGCAACCCCAGCCCGCCCAGGTAGGGCGGTGGTGTCTAGTAGGTCTTGCACTAGCCCCTTGACCGACTCGAAGTCCCTGACCTGATCGGTCACAGACTTTAGGACGGGGTCGCCAAATAGTCGAATTTCTCGAACCGTCACGGCTACCTACTCGATAACCGCAATCAAGTCGCCACCCTCAACCGGAGTCGGGCCTGCCACGCCAAGGCGAACCACACGTCCCGCTATCGGGGCAGTGATGTTGGCCTCCATCTTCATGGCCTCGATGCTGGCAATCGGCTGGCCCGCCAAGACGGTGTCGCCGACCGCTACCTTTGGCGTCACCACGCCGGTGAATGGCGCTGCCGCGTGACCAGGATTGGTGGCATCGGCCTTTTCGGCGCTGGCAACCGCAACCTTAATGCTGTGATCACGAACAGTGATTGGTCTGAGTTGACCATTGAGCTTTGCCATCACCGAGCGCAGTCCCCTGGCATCGGCTTCGCCAATTGCTTCAAGGCCAACGAAGAGCTGAATGCCCTTGCGAAGTTCGACAACGTGTTCAACATCTGATTCGAGACCATATAGGTAATCCAGCGTTGCCAGCTTGTCGAGCTGGCCATAAAGGTTGCTAGTGCGCTGGAAGTCCTTGGTGGGTCCTGGGAAGAGCAGGCGGTTCAGGGTGGTACGAATCTCGGCGTAGTTCTTGGAATTCAGTTTCGCCAAATCTTCATCAGTAACCGGCGTAATCGAAATATCGACGTTTCGGCCATTTAGCACTTTGGAGCGGAATGGCTCAGGCCAGCCACCGGGGAGGTCTCCCAGCTCGCCCGCCATAAATCCAACTACGCTCTGCGGGATATCGTAGTTCTGTGGATTCTGCTCGAAGTCCTTCGGGTCGGCTCCAACCGCAACCAAATGAAGTGCTAGGTCGCCTACCACCTTTGATGATGGCGTTACCTTTGGAGGTCTGCCCAGAATGCGGTTTGCCTCGGCATACATTTCTTCAACCAGTTCGAAACGATCGCCCAGACCAAGCGCAATCGCCTGCTGCCTTAGGTTTGATAGCTGGCCACCCGGAATTTCGTGTCGATAAACGCGACCGGTGGGTCCGGGCAAGCCGGATTCGAATGGTGCGTAGACCCTGCGAACCGCTTCCCAGTAAGGCTCTAGGTCTGTAACCCGATCTAGATCCATGGTGGTGTCACGCTCGGAGAAGGTTAGAGCCGCAACCAAGGCCGAGGCAGAGGGCTGGCTGGTGGTGCCGGCCATTGGGGCACTTGCGACGTCTACGGCATCCACACCAGCTTCAATTGCAGCCAAAAGCGTGGCCAGCTGGCCACCGGCAGTGTCGTGGGTGTGGATGTGAACCGGAAGGTCGAAGCGCTCGCGCAGGGCGATGACCAGGGTCTTTGCGGCCTGAGGTCGAAGCAATCCCGCCATGTCCTTGATGGCTAAGACGTGAGCTCCTGCCGCGACAATCTTGTCGGCAAGCTCAAGATAGTAGTCCAGCGTGTAGAGGTTTTCGCTTGGGTCAGACAGGTTACCGGTGTAGCTAATGCCGACTTCGGCCACCGCGGTTCCAGTGTCGCGAACGGCTCTAATCGCCGGGATCATCTGGTCGACATCGTTTAGCGCATCGAAAATGCGGAAGATATCCACTCCAGTTCTGGCAGCCTCAAACACAAAGGCTCTTGTTACCTCTTCTGGGTATGGGGTGTAGCCAACGGTGTTGCGACCGCGCAGCAACATCTGAATACAGATATTTGGAAGCGCTTCACGGATCTGGGAGAGGCGATCCCACGGGTCCTCACCCAAGAATCGCAGCGCGACATCGTAGGTAGCGCCACCCCAAGCCTCGATAGATAGAAGTTCCGGTGTCATCCTTGCCACATATGGAGCCGCCGCCACCAGGTCTCGACCGCGAACGCGGGTGGCGAGCAGGGATTGGTGGGCATCGCGGAAGGTTGAGTCTGTAACCAGCACCCGCTTTTGCTCACGCATCCACTTGGCAAAGCCCTCGGGGCCCAACTGAGCCAGTAGTTGCTTGGTGCCGGCTGGTGCCGGGGCTGAGATGTCAATGTTTGGAAGCTTCAAGGCAGGGTCAATCTTGCCCTCGCGTGAACCCCAAGGCTTGTTGACGGTTACCTCGGCAAGCCACTGCAGCACCTTGGTGCCGCGGTCCTGAGACACCTTACCGTTCATCAGCTCTGGGCGCTCGTCAATGAAGTGAGTGGAGAGCTCTCCAGAGGCAAAGGTTTCGTCGTCCAACACCGCCTGCAAGAAGTTGATGTTAGTTGCGACACCGCGGATTCTGAATTCGGCAAGCGCACGCTTGGCGCGGTCAACCGCAGAACGGAAATCACGGCCTCTGGTAATTAGCTTTACCAGCATCGAGTCGAAATGGGGAGATACCTCGGCACCGGTGGTAACAGTTCCACCATCGAGGCGAATGCCGGCTCCGCCGGGTGAGCGGTAGGTGGTGATCATTCCTGAGTCAGGACGGAATCCGGCACTAGGGTCCTCGGTAGTGATTCGACATTGCAGGGCGAAACCGTGTGGCTTGATGCTCTGCTGGCTCAGCCCCAGTTCGTCCAAGCTGGCGCCAGCGGCAATTCTGAGCTGCGACTGCACCAGGTCAACATCGGTTACCTCCTCGGTAACGGTGTGTTCCACCTGAATACGAGGGTTCATCTCAATAAAGACATGCTTGCCGGCATTCGGGCCGACGGTATCAATCAAAAATTCAACTGTTCCGGCGTTCTGGTAGCCGATTTCCTTGGCAAAGGCCAGCGCATCGCGGAACAGCTTCTGGCGAAGCGCGTCATCGAGCCTAGGGGCCGGAGCAATCTCAACGACTTTTTGGTTTCTGCGCTGAATGCTGCAGTCGCGCTCGTGCAGGTGAATGATGTTGCCGTGCATATCGGCAAGAATCTGGACCTCGATGTGGCGCGGGCGAATTACCGCTTGCTCCAAGAAGACTCTAGGGTCACCAAAGGCACTGCCGGCTTCACGCATGGCGGCCTCAAGGGATTGGACCAGCTCAGATTCCTGCTCGACCTTGCGCATACCGCGACCGCCGCCACCGGCAACCGCCTTTACAAAAAGTGGGAAACCAATCTTTTGCGCCTGTGGCACTAAAACATTTACGTCGTCAGATGATTCAGTTGAGGCCAGAACTGGCACTCCGGCGCGAATGGCAGCCGCCTTAGCGTTTACCTTGTCACCGGCTAGTTCGAGCACTTCGGGAGCTGGGCCCACAAATGCAATTCCGGCTTCAGCCGCGGCTCTGGCCAAATCAGGATTTTCAGACAAGAAACCGTAACCTGGATAAATCGCATCCGCGCCAGATTCTTTGGCAACTCGAATCATCTCTGAGACTGACAGATAAGCCTTTACCGGAGATCCCTCGGCGCTAATCTCATAGGCTTCATCGGCTTTTAGGCGGTGAACCGAATTGCGGTCTTCGAATGGGTAAACCGCAACGGTTGAGGCTCCAGCCTCATAGGCGGCGCGGAAAGCGCGGACTGCGATTTCGCCGCGGTTAGCAACCAGAATTTTCTTGAACATAGAACCTCACTGAAACGGTGGGGTGCTTCGGCGAACCCGTCTATAAAAGGGTAGCCTATTGCAGTGCAAGTTCTAAGCGTGAGCTCCCTAAAAGGTGGCGTCGGAAAAACTACCGTCGCCCTAGGTCTGGCATCTGCTGCCCTAAACAAGGGCTTGAACACGCTGCTGGTTGATCTTGACCCGCAGTGCGATGCCACCAGCGGCCTCGGAGCGGTGAGCGATTTCGGCACTTCGGTGGCCGAAGTGCTGCAGACCCCGAAACTACAGATCATTCGGCGTGCCATAGTGCCTTCGCCTTGGAATGCCAGCTCGAAAATGGATGTTCTAGTAGGCTCCCCGCGATCCTTGCTGTTGGACAACCCGGCCCCATCGGTGGCCGATGTTTGGAAGCTTGAAGAGGTCCTCACCCAGATTGAGGATGAGTACGACCTTGTTATCATCGACACTCCCCCTTCGATTAACGCGCTAACCAGGACTGCCTGGGTGGCCTCTGACCGGGTGGTCTTGGTTACTGAGCCATCGCTTTACTCAGTAATCGCTGCTGATCGCGCCCGCAAAGCGATCGCCGAGATCAGCGCCAAACTCACCCCACGTCTTCAGTTGCTGGGTGTTGTGGTCAACCGGCTTCGCCCACAATCTAATGAGCACGAATACCGCGTCAAAGAGCTCCGAGAAATGTTTGGCGAGCAGCTCTTGATGCCATTCTTCGAGGAGCGCGCAGCCATCCAGCAGTCAACCGGAGCCGCGCGTCCAATCCACGCCTGGCCCGCCGAGGGTGCCGCTGAGATTGCCAAGGGATTTGACTGGCTGTTGGCGGGAGCTGTTTCCGATATCGAACACGGCACCGAACGTCGGGATCGAGTAGGGGTTGTTGGTCGCGCTACCCGTGGTCGCGCAAACCCAATCACAGAACTAATTCCAGCCGAGGAAGCGCCACAATCTCGGGCTGAGGCTAAAAAGAAGCGTTGGTTTAGGCGCTAGGAAATCTTCCGAGCTCTACGAGCCGCTAGTTCATCTTGAATGTTGGCCTCTTCGGCTGCAAAGTCAACCAGGGTAGCCTCAACCTCGCGCAAAACCCGACCAACCGCAATACCGAATACTCCCTGGCCCTGACCAAGCAGGTCAATGACCTCATCTTGTGAGGTGCAGAGGTACACCCTGGCTCCATCTGACATCAGGGTGGTGTTGCTTAGATCGCTCATACCCGCAGCGCGTAACTGCTCAACCGCCAAGCGAATTTGCTGCAGCGATACGCCGGTGTCCAACAGACGCTTCACCAGCTTTAGCACCAAAATGTCGCGGAAGGCATACAGGCGCTGAGAACCAGAACCGGTTGCGCTTTGAATCGAGGGAATGACCAGGCCGGTGCGGTCCCAGTAGTCAAGCTGACGATAAGAAATACCTGCTGCTGCGGCAGCGGACGCACCACGGTAACCGATGTCCTGCGCTGGCAGGCCGTCGGTGAACAGCATTGGGGATTCGATCTCCACTTTGCCTTCTCCCTGTGGTCAAGTTCCGTTAAGTCTGCCTTCAACCTGAGGTTTATGGTTTATCCACAGCTCGGCGTGTCGGAACCTAATTCTCGATTGAGTCGATCGCCTCAGAAATCAAATGCGAACGAATCGCTCCAAAACGCTCGGCGATTTCGCGGGCGATGTGCGCCGCACGGGCCGAGGAGTCAGGTGCTTTTTTTCGCAGCACCGGCTCGGTCACGCCAGTGATGATGCCGACCTCACGCTCGGCAGCCGACTTCAAGCCCCTGAGGTGTCTTGGCTGAATTCCAAACTGCTCAAGGCCTACTAGGGCAAATGCAATTTCGACCTCGTGTGAAGAATGTGGCTGGGCGCCGAAGAGCCCAAGTTCTGCACCCTCGCGAAAAGCGTGATCACTCAGTCCGGTTTCCGCCTTTAGTTGCGCGGTTGAGAATCGCTGACCCTTGCGAAGTGAGCCAGGGTTGGTAGGTGGCAACAGTGGCTGACGACCCGCATCAATCTCGTCAAGGTAATCGCGAATGACCTTTAGCGGCAGGTACTGGTCGCGCTGCAACGTCAGAATGATGCGAATGCGCTCAATCTGTGATTCGGAATACTTACGGTACCCAGAGTCGGTGCGGTCAGGCGTGATTAACCCCTGGTCCTCTAAAAAGCGAAGCTTTGAAGGGCTTAGGTCAGAGAAGTCAGGCTTTAGAACCCCAAGCACCTGACCGATGGTGTAAAGCTTGAGGTGGTCTTGGATTCTCCTTATGGCGCTATCCATAACTACCTGTCCTTGTCTGAAGCGAAAAAGGTCATTCGGAACTTACCAATCAGCACCTCATCGCCATGGCTAAGTTCGGCGGAATCCACCCTTGAACCAGAAGCATAGGTTCCATTCATAGAACCCAAATCACTCACCTTGAATCTGTTACCAAAACGTATAAATTCCGCATGCTTGCGCGACACCGTTACGTCGTCCAAAAAGATATCGGCATCAGGGTGACGACCTGCCACGGTGACCTCTTGGTCGAGCAAGAACCTTGATCCAACCCCTGCTCCACGCCTGACAATCAGCAATGCTGAACCTGCAGGTAGCGCCGAAACGGCGGCGTGTTCTTCTGGTGTTAGGGAGTCGGCATCCTGCGGGACCAGATCTTCTGAGAAGCGAGCGGTTTCATCGCTCGACTGAAAATCCTTGGCCACTTTGTCCTCCCCTAGAGACTCAATGCTAGAGGATTTACTCTCGACTCGAAACCAAATCTTTAACTTGCTTGACGTAAATGAAACCTGCCAGCCAATACAGTCCAACGCCCCAGTAGGCAAAGGCCCACGACAGTGGCAGGATGACAAATTCCGCAGCCGGCCAGAGGTCCGCCAATAGCATCAACGGTAAGGCGTAGAGCAAGGCGAATGTTCCAGCCTTGCCCAAAAAGTGAACCGGCAATGGTCCGTAGCCATGAGTTGCCAGCACGGGGTAGACAATCAAGAGCATCACGTCGCGGGCGATTACAGCAACTGCGAGCCAGGCGGGTATGTTGCCGTTGATAACCAGTCCGATGAGGCTTGCGAAAATGTAGAGCCGGTCTGCTGCCGGATCCAAAACTCGTCCCAGCTCTGTAACCTGATTGAAACGCCTGGCGATCTGACCGTCTAGCCAATCGGAAGCTCCGGCGAAGGCAAGCACAGCAAGCGCCCAGAACATGTGGTCATTCAGAAGCAGCCATAGAAAAACCGGCACCAAAATGAGCCGCAAAATGCTCAGCATGTTCGGCACGCTGCGCAACTCTTGCCTGAGGCTCATGTGCCAGATTCTAATGCCGTCTTGGGCTAAACCAGCCCAGCACGCCTGAGCACTTCGGTGACGTTTTTGTACTCGTTAAAGGCGTAGAGATGTATTCCCGGTGCGCCACCAGAAACCAAATCCGCCACAACCTTGGCCGCCCAATCGATTCCCACCTCAAGCCTTGCGCTCGCATCCGATGCGAGGGCTAAAGCCTCAGCCAGCTCTTCTGGCTCGCGCTCCCCGGTGAGTTCCAAGACTCGAGTCAAACGCTTGGCAGAGCTAATTGGCATAATGCCGGGAATGATGGGGATGGTGACCCCAGCTTTGCGAGCCAGCTCTAAAAAGCGAAAGTAGTCTTCGGCATAAAAGAACAGCTGCGTGATCGCAAAGTCTGCTCCGGCATCTTGCTTAGCCTTCAGGGCAAGCAGGTCAGATCGCTCTTCGCCTGACTCGGGGTGACCGTTCGGAAATGCGGCCACCGCCACCTTCGCTCCAGGATTGGTGGCCACCGAACGAATTACTCCAACCAGCTCGCTGGCGCTTGCTAGTGAGCCTGAGGCGAGTTTGGTTTGCCCTGCGGGCAGGTCTCCACGCAGCGCCAGAAAGTCCAAAATTCCGGCATCAAGAAACTGCTGTATGGTGGCGCGCGCTTCTAGCTCGCTAGTGCCCACACAGGTGAGGTGGGCAAGCGGAACAGCCTGGGTTTGCCGCTTGATGTAACTCAGCACCTCGATTGACCCAGAGGTATCTGAACCGCCCGCACCAAAGGTGACAGAAATAAAGTCTGGTGAGAGTTCCGCAAGTCGATCAATTGCTTCGAATAGGGCCGGTGCAGCTTCGGGTTCACGAGGCGGATAGACCTCGAAGGAGATTGGAATTGACAATATGCCTCCGCAAAACTTGTTTGTTGGCGGGGCCCCGCTACCTGCCCAATAATACGTTCAAGCGACACGATGTTCAATTTCCCTGAAACACAAGGAAACCAGATGTCGGGCTGGCGGGATTTGAACCCACGACCCCTTGACCCCCAGTCAAGTGCGCTACCAAGCTGCGCTACAGCCCGTTGTCTAACAACCTCAGAAGTCTATTGCCAAGGCCTGGCCTGCGGGCACAAAGCCCGGAAAAGAACTAGTAACCCAGCGCTTTCAGGGAGTTTTGGATGGCTGCGGCAGAAGCCAAAAACTTCTCATGCTCGCGACTGGTCATCGGCACCTCCACCGCACGGAATGCACCCTGGCGATTGACGACCGTTGGCACCGATAGCGCAACCCCTGAGACTCCAAGGTAGTCATCCAACACTGTGCTCACCGAAAGCACATCGTTGGAATCGGTCAAAATTGCCTGAGCGATTCTGGTTGCCGATAGCCCGATGGCATAGTTCGTCGCACCTTTACCGGCTATCACCTTATAAGCGGCATTCTTCACATCTACTGCCATCTGATCCAGCTCCTGTTGGGAGATCGTGACACTCGGGTCTAACTCCCACTCGGTGATCGGCACTGGGCCAATTCGGGTTTGACTCCAGAGTGCAAACTCGCTATCTCCGTGCTCACCCACGATGTAAGCGTGAACTGAGTTATTTGACACCTTGAATCGCTCGGCAATTACCCAGCGCAACCTCGCGCTATCCAAGACTGTTCCCGAGGCAAAGATTCGGTTTGCCGGTAAACCGGTGATCTTTTGCGCCACGACTGCCAACACGTCGCAGGGGTTCGTCACCAGCATGAAAATGGCATTCGGTGAATACCGAAGCAATTCAGGCAGCATGGCTTTCAGGATTGCGACGTTAGTTCCTGCCAGATCCAGCCTGGTCTGACCGGGCTTCTGCTTAGCTCCAGCGGTCACGATAATCAAATCGCTATCGGCAGTTACCTTGATATCGCCGCCGCCGGATATACGAGAGAAGCCGGTGAATTGGGTGCCATGGGCGAGGTCTAGAACTTCAGCCTCTACCTTTTCGGTTGCGATGTCATAGAGGGCAATTTCGCTGGCCACCTCTTTGATTAGAAGTGCGTAGGCGGTTGCAGTGCCGACGGCACCTGCTCCCACCACTGAGATCTTTGACATTACTTACCGCGCTTGCGACGCTCTCGAACTCGAACGCCGATCTCAATTGGACTGCCTTCAAAACCGTAGGTTTCGCGGAGTTTTCTAATGATGTAGCGGCGATAGCCAGCCTCGATGAAGCCTGTCGCAAAGAGCACAAATTTCGGAGGTCTTGATGCAGCCTGAGTTCCAAACAGGATCCTGGGCTGCTTGCCGCCGCGAATTGGGTGCGGGGTGGCGGCCTGTAGCTCCTGCAGGAACGCATTTAGCTTTCCAGTTGGAATTCTGGTGTCCCAAGACTCAAGGGCCAGCTCCAGAGCCGGCACCAGCTTCTCTAGGTGACGCCCGGTGGATGCCGAGATGTTTACCCTAGGAGCCCAGTCAACGTGAGCTAAGTCGCGATCGATCTCTTTTTCTAAGTAGATTCGACGCTCGTCGTCTAGTAAGTCCCACTTGTTGAATGCCAAGACCAGCGCGCGTCCAGAATCTAAGCCAAGCTGAACGATGCGGATGTCGGCCTCGCTAATAGCCTCCGTGACGTCAAAAAGCACTACCGCCACTTCAGCGCGCTCAAGTGCCGTTGCTGTTCTAAGGGATGCATAAAAGTCAGCACCTTCAACTCGGTGCATCTTGCGGCGAATACCTGCGGTGTCGATAAATCGCCAGATGCGGCCGGAAATCTCAACCTGCTCGTCAATTGGGTCGCGAGTGGTTCCAGCCATGTCATTTACGACCGCACGGTTAGTGCCGGTGGCCTTGTTTAGTAGCGATGACTTACCGACGTTTGGCCTGCCAATAAGTGCGACTCTCCGAGGGCCGGAGAACTCGTCAGCCGCGATCGCAGACTTCTCTGGAAGCACCTTCAGTGCTGCGTCGAGCAAGTCCGCCACTCCCCTACCGTGCAGGGCTGATACCGGGTACGGCTCACCAAGGCCCAGGCTCCAGAGTGCGTGGGCCTCTGGGTCTAGGTGCGCATCGTCAATTTTGTTGGCAACCAGCAAAACCGGCTTGCCCGAACCGCGCAACATCTTGACCACGCGCTCATCAGAGGCCGTTGGTCCTACCAGTGCATCAACTACGAACAAAACGGCATCGGCAAGGTCCACCGCGATCTCGGCTTGCTCGGCCACCGAAGCATCAATGCCTGACGCATCGTGCTCCCAACCGCCGGTGTCGACCAGGGTAATTGCTCGCCCGTTCCATTCGGCACGGTAAGAAACGCGATCCCTAGTGATTCCAGGCTTATCCTCAACTACCGCTTCGCGCCGGCCAAGAATACGGTTCACCAACGCTGACTTACCTACGTTTGGCCTTCCAACAATTGCCAAAACCGGTGGCGATGGTCGGTAGCCGTCCTGGTATTCCTCATCGAGTTCGAGATCAAGCAGCCCAAAGTCTTCTTCATCTAAGTCGTACTGACTCAGTTCCTCTCGCAGCACCTGCGCCTGAGCCTCGGCCAATACCGGGTCGAATTCTTCAGCCATGCTTCACCACCTCTACCAATCTCAATACTTCAGCCACGCTGGATTCAAAATCCAAGTCAGTGGTATCAACTAAATAAACACCTTCGGCCGCAGTCATGAACTCGACAACCTTCGAATCGGAAGCGTCACGGGCCTTGAGGTTCTCAGCGCTCTCGCTGTTTTCTAAACCTCTCCTAGCGAGCCTAACGGCCTCTTGGGCAGTAAGCAATATTCGCAAGCTTGCATCTGGTGCCACAACGGTTGTGATATCGCGTCCCTCAACCACAATCCCAGGCTTATCGCAGGCAAAAATTCGGTTTCTGGCATCCTGCAGCTGCATCGCCCGCACCGCAGGCACTCGGGCAATTTGGCTTACTGCACTAGCCGTGCGTTCAGTTCGTATTTCGGCAGTTACGTCTTGTTCTCCAAGTGTCACCTTGGCAGCGTCTGGATCAAGAGAGATTGAGTAGTCAAAAGACTCAATTAGTTCTTCAATTGCCAAGTCCGGATGATTTAGCCCGTGTAGTGCGAGAGCTCGATACCCGGCACCGGTGTCTAAATAGCCAAATCCAAGTCTGCGAGCAGCTTCTTTTGAAACACTGGACTTGCCCGATCCGGCCGGACCATCAATTGCAATAACAAATTCAGCCACTAGACCAACCGCCAGCCGTTGGTTGTCAGCTGATCACTCAGGCGTGCTGCCACCTCGGGCAAAACCTGCAGTTCGACCAAACCGATCGGGGCTCCCGGAGAGTGCTCGAGGTTAAGGTCCTCGAGGTTTACTCCAATTTCCCCAATAAAGGTGAGCAGACTCGCCAAGGCTCCGGGGGCATCCTCAATAACCACAGTCACAATCTGGTAGTTGGTTCCCTTGCCGCCGTGCTTGCCTGGGATTCGAGCAACTCCGGAATTGCCGCCTTGCAAAATGCCGTGAAGCTGAGCAAGGCTGCCAGATTTTTCGATGTCCGCAACCGATTCGGCCAGCTGTTGCAGATCTTCCTTCAGCTGAGCCAGCAGCGGGGCGATGGCATGTGAATTTTGAGAAATGATCTGCACCCAGAGCTGCGGATCGCTGGCTGCAATTCGAGAGGTGTCGCGCAGGCCCTGGCCAGCCAGACCAAGTTGATCTGCAGAACCAAAGTTCAAGCGATTGGCTAGAAGCGATGCCACCAGCTGCGGTAAGTGAGAGACTAAGGCCACGGTTTGATCATGCTCAAGCGCACTGAGCTCAACCGGAAGCGCACCCAATCGCAGCGCGACATCTCGAATCAATTCGATTGCAGCCTCACTAGCTTGTTCTGAGGCGGTGATAATCCAGGGGCGCGCAAAGAACAAATCGGCCCGAGCTGCCGAGGGACCGCCCTTTTCTCTACCAGCCATTGGGTGAGAACCGATGTAGCGACCAGCCTGATCTGGCAGGGACGCTGAAACCTCATGGGCAATCTTGCTTTTGACCGATGCCACATCGGTGACGATTGCCCGTGGGTGTTTTTGCAGCTGGGCGATCACCACATCCGCGGTTAGATCGGGTGGGACACACACAATTACGAGATCTGGTTCAGGACCGCTCTCAACCCCAGCACCGTATTCAACAGCCAGCCTCAGATTGGCCTTGGATTGGTCTTCAAGGGTGGCGATAACGGATTGCCTGGCCAACGCCAAACCAAGACTGGTACCCAAAAGGCCAGCCCCGACAATTTTTACCTGCGGGTTTTTCACTGGGCTAGATCAGTCCTAAGCGCTGCTGCCCCGCGAAGGTAGATGTGCTTTATCTCGGACCTTGAAAGTTTGGTCTCGACATGCATCATCAGCCGGATCACACGTGGCATGGAACCGGCGACCGCCATCTCCACTGAACACATCAGTGGAACATCGCCCAGACCCAGCTCGCGGGCCGCGAGCGCCGGAAACTCACTCACCAAATCTGGAGTGGCGGTAAACCAAATCGAAATCAGGTCGGCCAAATCGAGATTGTTCTCGTGCAGCACCTTGGTGACAAGTTCTGCCGTCGCCTTGAGAAGCTCAGAGCGGTCATCCTGATTGATTTGGATGGCTCCCCTGATTGCACGAACGGCCATTAGCGCCTCTTTCTAGCTACTTCTTTCCCGGTGGCAGCTTCCATAAGCATGCCCACCTCAAGTTTACTCAACTCACGGAACTGCCCCGGCTTGAGATTGCCCAAGCGCATCGGGCCAAAGCTCTTTCTGGTTAGCTCAAGAACCGGAAAGCCAACGGCCTCCATCATGCGACGAACCACCCTGTTCTTTCCAGAGTGAAGCACAATTTCAACCAATGAACTCTGCTCGTTCTGATCTAAAACTCTGGCGGCATCAGCCTGCGCGATGCCGTCCTCTAGCTTGACGCCTTCTTTTAGCTTGCGCATTTCGACGGCGGTGATTTTGCCCCGGACCTTAGCCACATAAAGTTTCTCCACGCCGAATGATGGGTGGGCTAGCTCGTTTGCGAGTTCGCCATCGTTGGTCATCAGGATCAATCCCGTGGTCTCGGCATCCAAGCGGCCGATGTTGAAGACTCGATCGAAGCCGACGAAGTAATCGGCGAGGCATGGCCTGCCATTTTCATCTGCCATGGTTGACACCACGCCTTTGGGCTTGTGAAATGCCAAATAAATGCGCTCCGGGTCTAGCTGCCAAGGCCTGCCATCGACTTGAACCTGATCAACCTCTGGGTGGATGCGGGTGCCTAGCTCTTTCACCACCTTGCCGTTGACCTTAATGCGGCCCTTGACAATCATGTCCTCAACTGCGCGGCGCGATGCCACCCCTGCTGCCGCCAACACTTTTTGCAGGCGCACGCCTTCGTTCTCAGTCAATGTCATCCTGTCCCGGCAAATACGGGCTGATGGCCGGTAGTTCCTCGATTGAATTTATGCCCAAAACCTCAAGCAGTAACTCGGTTGAGCCAAACATGGCAGCCCCGGTTTCGGCATCGGTATAGAGCTCGGTGATTAGGCCTCTAGATAGCAGAGTTCGGACCACAGAGTCAACGTTCACTCCGCGAATAGAAGATACCTGCCCGCGAGAAATTGGTTGGCGGTAGGCAATCACTGCCAGAGTCTCAAGGGCTGCTTGGGATAGCTTTGCTGGGTTCTCGTTTGCAACCAATAACTTGACGGCCCAATCGTGTTGGGACCGAACGTAAAGCCTCCAGCCACCACCGACTTCGCGCAATTCAAATCCACGCCCCAGGCCATCGTTAGCACTCTCGTACTCCTGAACTAGACCCTCCAGTTCGGCCTTCACCTGTGCGATTGGAACTTCCAGCGCTCCGGCTAAGGTAACCAAATTCAGCGGAGTCTCGGCCACTGTGAGGATGGCCTCCAGGGCTGCCCTGAGCGGGTAATCAGTCGCCATAGTCAGCCCCTAACATTCCAAGTGAGTCCATCGCAAAGGTTTTATCTTCCCAGACGACGGTGAAATCCGCGAATGGGTCACTCTGCTGGAAAGAAGCTGCACCCACTCGGTAAAGCTCCAGAATGCCCAAGAATCTTGCCACCAGCTCGGCTCGGTCGGCACAATCGGCAATCAGCTCCCGGAAAGTCAGACTGCCGGCCTTGCGCAGTCTTTCGACCATGATGCGAGCCTGTTCGCGAATTGAAACTTTGGGAGCGTGCAGGTGGGTGAGGCCAACCCCAGGAATCTCACGCGGTGCAAAGGCCAGCTGAGCAATCTGGGCAAAGTCCGAAAGCGTGGTCTCCCACTGCAACTGCGGTCGGGCGTTACGGAAACGATCTTCCAGCCTGACCTCTCGAGGAATTCTGCTGGACTCAATCTCTAAAGCGGTCCCGAACCAGCTGGCAATTTCTTTGAAGGCGCGGTACTGCAGCAACTTGGCAAACAGGATGTCCCTAGCCTCCAAAAGGGCAATGTCTTCGGCATCGACTACTTCACCCTGAGGCAAAAGTGATGCGATTTTGAGATCCAGGAGCGTTGCTGCCACCACCAGGAATTCAGATGCACTTTCGATGCCAGCCTGTTCATCCAGTTGTTTTACGTACTGAATGAAGTCATCGGTCACCCGCGCTAGCGAAACGGTGGTGATGTCCAGCTCATGCTTCCCAATCAGACGCAAAAGCAGGTCGAATGGACCCTCAAAGTTTTCTAGTTGAAGCTGAAAATCTATTTCAGAGTCAAGCTGCACAGCCACGGCTCACCAGCTCCCTTGCTACCCGGCGATAAGCCTCGGCGGCATCTGAGCTAGGTGCAAATTCGGTAATTGGCTTTCTGGCAACGGTGGCATCTGGGAACTTTACGGTTCTTCCGATCGCAGTCTGGAAAACTTTTCCGTCAAATGCTTCCTGCAGGCGCTCTAGAACCTCACGGGAGTGCAGGGTGCGAGCATCGTGCATGGTTGGGATTAGGCCATCGAGCTGCAGGGTTGGGTTAGTCCTCGCCTTTACCTTTTCGATGGTCTGAACCAAGAGGGCGACTCCGCGTAGCGCAAAGAATTCGGTCGCCATCGGAATCAAGACGCCGTGCGCTGCCGTAAGTGCGTTCACAGTCAAAAGGCCAAGCGATGGCTGGCAGTCGATGAAGATGACGTCGTACTCGTCTTTGACCTTGTTCAGGATGCCATCGAGCACGCGCTCGCGACCCATTTCGGTCACGAGGTTCATCTCGGCTGCCGACAAGTCGATGTTCGCGGGAATTACATCCAAGTTGGAAATGGCTGTCTGCTGGATTGCCTCATGAGGATCCATGGTGACATTCATCATTAGGTCGTAGATAGTTGGTGCGTCCTGGTAATCGGCGGCTAGGTTTACCGAAAGCGCACCCTGCGGGTCAAAGTCCACCACCAAGATCTTACGGCCGTAATCCGCAAGTGATGCAGCGAGATTGATGGTGGTAGTGGTCTTGCCCACGCCACCTTTTTGATTGCACATTGCAATGATGCGTGCCGGACCATGCTGCTTGAGCTTGGCCGGAACTGGGAATTCCTTCTTAGAAAGATTCACCGGTGCCTCCAACTTGTTCTGTCAATAGCCTACCGCCGTGCTCGGGGGTGGGAAGACGCATAAACCTCGCGCAAGGTATCAATTGTGACCAGAGTGTAAATTTGCGTGGTCGCAACGGAGGCGTGCCCCAATAGCTCTTGGACGACCCTGACATCCGCTCCACCTTCAATCAGGTGGGTTGCAAAAGAGTGCCTCAGCGAATGCGGTGAGACGCTCAACCCGCAAGTCTCCCCCGCGCTCTGAATGATCTCCCAGATGCTTTGCCTGGAAAGCCTGCCGCCACGTTGATTCAAAAATAGTGCTGGAGTGCCCGCCTTAGTCGCCAACGTGGGTCGAGAGCGCACCAAATATGCATCGATCGAGCGCTGTGCAAATGAACCAACTGGCACCAAACGCTCTTTGGACCCCTTGCCCCTTATGCGCACCCAACCGCCCTGCACCATTTCATCCAAATCCAGTTGCGCAACCTCGCTCACTCGACAACCCGACGAATACATCAACTCAAGAATTGCGCGATTGCGTAACCTCAAAAGATCGGTCGATTCATCATCAGGCTCCGGCCCAGCACAAGCCAGCAATGCCATAACCTGGGATTGCGAAAGCGCCTTGGGTAAGCGTTTGGGCAGTTTGGGGCTTTTGACTTGCTGGCTAGGGTCATCAGTTCGCAGATTTTCCAGAAGCAGATGCTTTTGATAACCGCGAACGGCAGCCAAGATTCTTGCGGAAGAAGCTGCTTTGAGGTTTTGTTGATTTAGCCAAATCAGAAATTCACTCAACTGAGCCCGAGTTATCGACAGTTCCGATAATTCGGATTGATCCAAATACTCACGGTATTTTTCAAGGTCCGCCCTATACGCAGTCAGCGTGTTCTTGCTCAGCCCACGTTCAACAGCAAGGTGCCGCAGATAACCATCCAGCGGCGCGCTCATTTATGCCTCGTCAAATAGCTTTTGCTGCTTCTGACGCTCAAGTG
>JBEGRX010000003.1:0-35685 GCA_041180205.1 Actinomycetota bacterium
CGCTCTTTGGAGCCCGGACGTTCCTCGACTATGTCGCGACCGCCTGGTTGACCCATCTAGCTAAAGCCTACTTAGTTGGCAGGTGTTGGCAAGAGTTTGTGGCAAAGACCTCGGCAAAATTCGGCCCAAAGTAGCGAATGATTGACACCGATGCCGGTGCAAACTGCAAGGTCCAACTCAGCGATGCCGGGCCGCCAAGGGCATGGCGCAGCATGGCCCGCAACGGCATCATGTGACTGACAATGACCACTGTCTGGCCGCTAAATTCTTCGATAGCTGAAACCAACGCCTCGCGAACCCGAGCCTCCAAATCATCCACAGATTCGCCACCCGGGGGCTTGGCTGACATAGATCCGCGCCAGCGCTCAATCTCATCACCGCTGGATGCTTCCATCTCAGCCATCGAGTGACCCTCCCAGCTGCCGAAACCGATCTCCTTGAACCGAGCATCGCCCCTGAGGTCAACCTCAAAGTGCTTTGCAACCGCAGCCGCGGTTTGCGTGGTTCGCAACTGAGGGGAATGTAAAACTTTTGATACATCGTCCAACCCGAATCGTGCCAGCAGTTCCCCTGCTGCCTTCGCAGCAAGCTCGGCCTCCAGAAAGCCAAGCTCGCTGAGAGTTGGATCCTCACCGCTAGATCCACTGATTAGATTTGCCTCGGTCAGTCCGGTGTGACCGTGACGGATAAGTACAAAGGTGGTTGGTTCTGTGGACTGCCTAGGCGAACGAATGCTCTTGGGCTGGATTGCGCTGAGGCTCAGTTCGACACTGTCACCAAAGTCTCCACTATCCAAAGCTCGATTGGCAGCCGCATCGGCAGCAGAATTCTGCTCCCTCGGAACCCATTCCAGCTTCACAGAAAGTGAGCGCATAATCCGAAGTGCTTCTTGTGCCAACTCCCGAAGTTCGGGGTGTTTGATCTGCCAGCGACCACTGAGCTGCTCTACCACCAACTTGGAATCCATCCGCACCAAGACCTCTGAGCCTGGGAACGTGAGCTGAATGTGTCGCAATCCCGCTATGACTGCCTGGTATTCGGCGTAGTTATTGGTACGAATGCCTAGATTTTCGCCGAGCTCCGCAACCAAGTTGCCGGACGCGTCATAAATGACCGCGCCGTAGGCAGCTGGGCCTGGGTTTCCTCGCGAGGCACCGTCGGCATAGAGCAGAAAATTCATCGAAGCAGAATCGCCTGACACTCCGGGCAGCTCGCCAGTTCATCAGCGGGGACTTGGTGCAAATCGGCAAGTGCTGTCGCCGTTATGCTCATGTTGCAGGCGGTGCAGGTGTTTTTTTGCAAACGACCAACCGCAATTCCCCTGGCCAGCTTGGCGTCAAATCTACCGATTAGCTCTGCGGAGATCTTGCCTCTGAGATCCGTCGAAGAGCTTTGATTGGCCTGAAACTGAGTCTTGAGTTCCGAAAGTTCTAGTTGGACTCTGGCCTTAGTCAATTGCAATTCCTGCTCTAGCTTTTCCCCTTGAACCTCGAGCTCATGCAGGCGCATATCAGATTCACTTTTCTGCTCCATCAGCTCGAGTTCAACATCCTCAAGATCGGAGGCGCGTTTCGCAAGCGTCTCTAATTCGTGCTGTATTCCTAGTGCGTCTCTGGCAACCGCCGTCTTGTTTAGGCGATCTTTGTCGCTTGTAATTCGCTTGTTTACAAGAGCTAGGTCTGCTTCTAGGCGCTGCAATTCTCGAATCAGCGCTTCGTGGTCAAGTCGGGCCTGACTAATCTCGGCTGAGTTTGCCAATTGCGCGCTTCTTGCAGCCTCTAAATCGCTGCCAGAGGCTAGCTGCTTTGCTTGAGCCTCTAATTTTCGATTGAGGATGATCAAATCTTGCAGCGCGAACAGGTTCTCAAGCTCGTCTTTTGTTACCTTCATTGCATCACCGCAAACGTCCATGGGTCAGTATTGATTTCACTAACCACAAACTCTACTTCTGGAATCAACCTCTCGAGCTGTGACTTGGCGGCATCAAGCCAAACCCACTCAGCTGCCCAGTGCGCGATGTCCATCAGGGCTGGACCGCCATTTAGTTTGCTCTGCTGGGAAAAGTCCTGGGCGGGATGGTGTCGAAGGTCGGAGGTGACATAAAGATCAACCCCGCTATCAAGCACCGCACTCAAGTAGCCATCGCCAGCGCCAGCCAAGACCGCAACTTTGCTTACTTCTCGGCCGGGGTCTCCGGACACCTTGACGCCGGCTGCAACCGCTGGCAAAGCCTTTGCCGTCATGCGACCGAAGTCCAGCAGTGACTGAGCCGGTACGTCGCCGATAATCACGTGACTGTTGCTCGCAGCGAATGGAGTGAGATTTACAAGACCTAACTTGGTCGCCAGTGAACGAGTAACTCCCCCGATCTGAAAATCAGCATTGGTATGAGCAGCAAAAACGGCAATTCCGCTGCGAATGGCCTGCGCGGTCAACGCGCCCTTGAGGCCGGACTCCGAAAGCTCGAAGGCTCCACGCATAAACATCGGATGATGGCTAAGAATCAGGTTGCACCCCAAAGCATCAGCCTCATCAAGAATCTCAGATGTGACATCCACGCATAGCAGCACCTTGCCAACTTGCTGAGAGGGAGAGCCAAGCATCAATCCGGCGCGATCCCACTCCTCCTGATCGGCAAGTGGCCACAGCGAATCGAAGTGAGTGATTAGATCTTTGAGCAACATGGCTACAAGCCAAGCAGATTATCGAGATTCATGTTACGAATCTCGACATTTCTAATCTCTCGATCTTGCGACCGAATCACGAGAATGCGAAGCAAGGAAAAGACAACACCCAATGCCAAGCCAAAAATCAACGCCAGTTCATGCGTTGTGAAGGTGCTGTTTGAAACCAAAAGTTGCTGCAGTTGCGGAATTCCAAACGGTATGGAAATGAGCAACCCAAGCCAGGTAACCAACTGAAACGAGCCGTAGAAGCCGTAGCTGGTATCAAGGGAAGGGATGTGAAGCGGAGTTCTTCGCACTACCTGATCGCCAAATAGCAGGCAAATCAGACAGCTCAGCATTGAAACAGCCGGGCCATCCAGATAGTTGAGCAGAGGAACCGTCAAAACGGGAATCAGAAATGCCGCTGCCGCCCAACGACCAAGTGGTCTTGCAGTTAGGTCGCGACCCGATAGCGATAAACCCAGGAAGACTGAAAACAAAATCGCTAAGACTGCAAGCGGACTGCTTCCGAGGAAAACCAGTGCACTAGTCATACCGACCCCCAAGGGAACTTGGATCGCAAAGGACCATGCCGGTGTCGAACTATGCGGAAGCGCGAAGGCAAAAACCAGGACCGTAACTAGCGAAACTGCAAAACTCGCCCAGGAAATTTTCTCCCAATTGAGATACTGCGACGGATCAAAAACTGCACCCGGCAACGGAGCTACCGCGAACCACTCCGACTGAGAATCAAGAATCAAGCCAGTGAACACCACCATGAAAAACGAAATCAGGCCCGTAACCAGAAGCACCCACCAGTGCAAAAACCTCGGAAGCAATTGCCCTAGCAGCAACACCCCAAGTGCAATAACCAAGACGTCGGTTCGATAACCCGGCAGCACCGTGATCATCAAATCGTTTGGTATCAGGTGTAGGGCACCCTCCAGGAAAACTAGCGCGGTCAAAGCCAGCGCCAAAGCTGCCCCGAAATAAACCCCCCAACCACCGAAGACAGCGGCGGCGCGAATCAATGGGTGCAGAGTGTGGGACTTGAGTTGCGCCAGTACAAAGCCAGCGGCTATCGCACCCAGTGCTGTAGCGACAATCGCCTCGGTAGCGGTCAACTCCAGCCAATTCGTGATCAACACGTTCACTAGTGCAATCAGAATCCAAGAGGTGATTCCGTGCATAAAGCTTCGCAGCACGGCCTTTCGCTTTGATCGTTCTTTTCGACCAATGATGGCAATCTCGGTGGTGAAAATTGCCACCTCCGACTTCACAGTGGCTTCATGACCTGCAGGCTCTACGGCTTCGATGTTGGCAGGTAGCACATCAAGCGCAAGTTTTTTGAGGGCATTGAGCGATTCAGCTGAGCCATCAGCCTGCAATTCCCTTATCCATGCGCTTAGAGCTTCGGAATCGGATTGGCGAAGTAGAGCTTGCTCTGCAATAAGTTGCTCAGAATTGGCAATACCCTCCGCGGAAGAACCGAGGAGGGTTATGGCACGTTGCAATTCAGCGTCACTAAGCGCTTTTGGCTTAGGGGGCTCGAATTCCACCATGTTTGCCTAACTAGGGGGTCGAGTGGGCCCTACCGGGCTCGAACCGATGACATCCACGGTGTAAGCGTGGCGCTCTACCAACTGAGCTAAAGGCCCGCAGAAGAGCCTAGTGGATTTTTATCCGCTAAACCAACTCGAGAGCATTTTTGTAGTCGGAAAGTTTTCTCGGTTCGCCCGGAGAGGTCTCAAATTTGGCTGCTACCACCCCATTTATGTCTATCACAAAGGTCGCGCGAGTCGCGATACCGCGTTCCACAATGAACACACCGTACTTAGCTGCAACCTCACCGTGCGGCCAGAAATCGGCTAGCACGCTGAATTTATAACCCTCAGATTCGGCAAATTTTGCCTGTACGAACTTCGAATCCACGCTGATCGCTAGCAATTCGATGCCGTCTGCCTCCAAAAGACTTAGGTTGTCGCGGAGTTCACATAGCTCGCCAGTGCAGATTCCACTAAAAGAGAGTGGGTAAAACACCAACACCACTGGCTTTACTCCGCGGAAGGCCGAAAGAGTAACCTCCTCGCCGAATTGGTTTGTCAGTGTGAAATCTGGAGCTTGTTCGCCAACGGTAATCATGTCTGCCTTTCGATGCTCAATAAAACCTACATCGCACGCGAAATCATTCCAAGCCGAATAGACTTATCGAGCCCTAAAAGGGCCAAACCGGTAAACAGCCACGAAAAGAGGCTTTGATGTCGTTTAACGACCAAGACGCATTCGTTCCAGCATTGTCAGATCTAGACCCGCAGGAAACTGCAGAGTGGCTTGAATCACTCGACGCAGTGGCTAAGCGTCATGGCCGTGGACGTGCCAGAGAGATCATGCAGTCACTGCTTCGCCGAAGCCACGAACTGCAACTGAATGTTCCTCTGGTTCCAACTACCGACTACATCAATACCATCAGCCCGGAAGACGAGCCCAAGTTCCCAGGTGACGAGGCGATTGAGCGCACCTATCGCGCTTGGATGCGCTGGAACGCAGCCGTGATGGTGCACCGCGCCCAGAGACCGGGAATCGCCGTCGGTGGCCACATTTCATCCTTTGCCTCGAGCGCATCGCTGTACGAGGTTGGCTTCAACCACTTTTTCAAGGGGCACGACCACCCACAGGGTGCTGACTCGATCTTCGTTCAGGGACACGCCTCCCCTGGACCTTACTCACGCGCGTTCCTAGAGGGCCGTATTTCTGCTGACGAGATGGACAATTTCCGCCAAGAGAAGTCACGTCCAAAGCCTGGTCGCGGTCTACCAAGCTACCCACATCCAAGGCTGATGCCGGACTTCTGGCAGTTCCCAACCGTTTCCATGGGTCTAGGCCCAATCAACGCCATCTACCAGGCACAGTTCAATCGCTTCCTCGAAGGCCGTGGCTTCAAAGACACCTCCGGTCAGCACGTCTGGGCATTCCTTGGCGATGGTGAGTTGGACGAGGTTGAGAGCCGCGGTGCGCTGCAGCTTGCTGCCAATGAGGGTCTAGACAATTTGACCTTCGTAGTCAATGCAAATCTTCAGCGACTAGACGGTCCGGTTCGCGGGAACGGAAAGATCATCCAGGAACTAGAGTCCTTCTTCCGAGGTGCCGGCTGGAACGTTATCAAGGTGATTTGGGGTCGGGAGTGGGACAGCCTGCTGGCTAACGACACCGACGGCGCACTGGTCAACCTGATGAACCGCACCCCAGATGGCGACTATCAGACCTACAAGACTGAGTCAGGCAAGTTTGTTCGCGAGAACTTCTTCGCACGTGATCCAAAGGCGCTAAAGCTAGTTGAGCACCTGTCCGACGACCAGATTTGGGATCTAAAGCGCGGTGGCCACGACTACAACAAGATCTTCGCCGCCTACCAGGCAGCCATGAACCACAAGGGTCAGCCGACCGTCATCATTGCCAAGACCATCAAGGGTTATGGCCTCGGCAAGAGCTTCGAGGGACGTAACGCTACCCACCAGATGAAGAAGATGACCTTGGAGAACCTAAAGGACTTCCGCGATGCCATGAAGGTGCCAATCTCGGACGCCCAGCTCGAGGCAGATCCATACCAGCCTCCTTACTACCACCCAGGTAGTGACAGCCCAGAGATCCAGTACATGCATGAACGTCGCCGTGAACTAGGTGGATATTTGCCCGAGCGTCGCAGCAAGTACGTCGACTTCGCTCTTCCCGAGGACAAAGCGTATGCCGTTCCACGCGCGGGCTCTGGCAACCAAGAAGTTGCCACCACTATGGCATTTGTAAGAATGCTCAAGGACCTTCTCAAGTCTGACGGCACCGGTGAGCGAATTCAGATGATCATCCCAGACGAGGCCAGAACCTTCGGAATGGATGCCTTCTTCCCGACCGCCAAGATCTATAACCCAAACGGCCAGAAGTACATGTCGGTGGACCGCGACCTGCTGTTAAGCTACAAGGAGGCCAGCAACGGCCAAATCTTGCACACTGGAATCAATGAGGCTGGCTCGATGGCCGCCTTCACCGCTTCGGGCAGCAGCTACGCAACCCACGGCCAGCCAATCATCCCGATCTACGTCTTCTACTCGATGTTTGGCTTCCAGCGCACCGCCGACCAGGTTTGGCTTGCCGGAGACCAAATGGCTAGAGGATTCATGATTGGAGCAACCGCCGGTAGGACAACCTTGACCGGTGAGGGCCTGCAGCACGCCGATGGACACTCGCTAGTGATTGCCAGCACCAATGCCGCCGTGGTGGCATATGACCCGGCCTACGGCTACGAGATTGCCCACATCACCAAGGCTGGAATTGAGCGCATGTACGGCGGCAACCATCCGGATCCAAACGTGATCTACTACATCACCGTTTACAACGAGCCCATGCTTCAACCTGCTGAGCCAGAAGATGTTGACGTTGACGGAATTCTCCGCGGGATGCACCTGATATCTAAGAACGCAGCCGAAGGACACAAGGCGCAAATCCTTGCTTCCGGCGTCTCTGTTCCATGGGCACTGGAGGCGCAACAGCTCCTTCTCGAATGGGGTGTGTCAGCAGACGTCTGGTCAGTAACCAGCTGGGGCGAGCTTCGTCGCGATGGCCTAGCCTGCGACGAGCGTAAGTTCCTATACCCAAACGAAGAGGCGCCAGTCTCTTACGTCAATCAGCGCCTGTCCGAGGCAAAGGGCCCGAAGCTCGGAGTCTCTGACTTCATGCACGCGGTACCAGACATGATTCGTCCTTGGGTGCCTGGCTCTTATGCGACTCTTGGTGCTGATGGCTTCGGCTTCTCAGACACCAGGCCAGCCGCTCGCCGCCACTTTAAGATCGACGGCCCATCGATTGCGGTTCGCATCCTTGAGCAGTTGGTGGAGAGGGACAAGATTGACCGTTCGATCCCGCAGCAAGCAATCGACAAGTATCGACTGCACGAAGTAAACGCTGGAACAAGTGGATCGGCCGGTGGAGACGCCTAAGCATCTCGCCTGGCTGCAATCCATAGCTGGCGAGCTCGCTACAGCGACACTGAGTCGCCTAGATGAAACGCTGCCGTGGTACAAATCCATGCCACCGGCTCGTCGAGCAGCGATTGGATCGGTAGCGCAAAACGGAATCACCAGCTTTATTCGGTGGTACCAGGATCCATCGAGTCAGCCTTGGGTCGCGGCAGATGTCTTCGGCAATGCTCCCAGAGAACTGCTACGTTCGATCTCTCTTCAGGAGACTCTTCAGCTGATTCGAGTAGTGGTTGAGATGGTCGAGGCCCGAGTCGTTGCCGAACATCCAGACCTGACCGAATCGGTTCTGCGATACTCCCGCGACATCGCCTTCAGCGCCGCCGATGTCTACGCTAAGGCGGCGGAGGCCCGAGGGCTGTGGGATGCCCGGCTTGAAGCTCTGGTGGTTGACAGCATCATATCCGGTGAGACCTCTCAGGAAATTAGCTCGCGCGTTGCCGCGCTTGGTTGGCGAAGCGACGGTCAGGTAGCGGTCCTGCTCGGAATCGCGAATCCAAGTCCTGACCCAGACGGAATGCGCAAGCTTGCTCGCAAAGCCGGCAGTGACCTGTTGCTGGGCATTCAGGGGCGTAGACAGGTGGTTGTAATCGGACTGATGGCTCAATCTGACAAGCCAGACATGGCCATTCAGGCGATCGCCTCCCAGCTCGAATCATTTTTCGGTCAGGGACCTTTGATCTTGGGTAAAACGGTGGCAACGGTTTCCGATGCTCCACGCAGCGCAAAGAGTGCTTTGGCGGCGCACTCGGTAGCCGTGAGCGTAGGTGCAGATAAGCGACCGCTGTCGGCTGACGAACTCTTGCCTGAGCGGGCATTGGCAGGTGACGCGCTCGCGCGTCAAACCCTCATCGAGACATACTATGTCCCGCTGGCAAAAACCTCACCCGAACTTCTAAGCACATTACGCGCCTACCTTGATTGCGGCCGCTCACTGGAACTGACAGCCAAGACCCTGTTCGTGCACGCTAACACCGTGCGTTATCGCCTAAAGCGCATTTTTGAAGAGATATCGGCCGACCCAACCGAATCCAGGACAGCTTTTGTGCTGCAGGTGGCTTTGCTATTAGGTGCCATCAATGACAACGAATACGGATTGAAAAGGTAGCTTGTAGTAATGCGAATTTTGATGTGCCCAGGGCAAGGTTCCCAAGCAGAGGGATTCCTCAGCCATTGGTTTGAAAGCGTTGCAGGCTTTGAGAATAAAATCCGAGAACTCGGTGAGGCAGCAGGTAAGGACTTGGTAAAGCTGGGGACGGTTAGCTCCGAGGAAGAAATTAAAGCCACGGAGAATGCTCAACCCCTGATTGTCGCAGCTTCAATAACCGCTGCAAGAACCGCGTTGAACATCAAGGACTTTGATGGTGTAGTGGGCCACTCGGTCGGAGAATTTGCCGCCGCAGCGCTCGCTGGCGTTATTTCGGACGAAGATGCCATGCGACTGGTGGCGGTGCGAGCTAATGCCATGGCCGACGCCGCGAAACTTTCACGCACTTCGATGGCGGCAGTATTGGGCGGTGATGAAACCGAAGTTTTAGAAGCCTTGGAAGCCCTTCAGTTGCAGCCGGCCAACTTCAATGGTGCCGGGCAAATCGTGGCCGCTGGGGCAAAAGAAGCCATTGAGAGACTGGTCGCCGCTCCCCCTGCAAAAGCTCGCGTCATCGAACTAAAGGTTGCCGGTGCATTCCACACGCATTTCATGCAGCCAGCGGTAGCGGAATTGGCGGAAGCTGCCAAAAGTGTGGCCGTCAAAAACCCGGACATGAAGCTTTGGTCAAACGTGAGTGGCGAACTAATCGATTCGGGCGACACATACCTTGCATCGCTGATCTCTCAGGTTTCCAATCCAGTGCGTTGGGATATGTGTATGGCCAACATGGATCAGTTCGGCGCCACCCTAGTAGAGCTCCCGCCGGCAGGAGCTCTTGCTGGCCTTGCAAAGCGTGGAATGCCAAATTCGCAGCCAATCGCGCTGAAATCGTTCGCGGACCTTGAGAAAATCGGAGCCTTATGAAGCAGCTAAATCAGACCCAGCCAGTTCAATTCACGAGAATTTACGCGCTGGGAGCTTCGAGGGGTCATCAGACCGTCACAAACGACGACATCGCGGGGCCAATTGACTCTTCGGATGAGTGGATCAGACAGCGCACCGGAATCATTACTCGAAAGCGAGCTGACAGAGAACAGTCACTCATCGACATGGCCGCCGAGGCTGCCAACGAGGCGATTGCAAAAGCTGGCATTACAGCAGCGGAAATCGGCACTGTAATTCTTGCCACCATCACCTTCCCCTATCAAACCCCCTCCGGAGCTTCACTTCTAGCTGAGATGGTTGGTGCTCATGGCGCAGCCGCATATGACATTTCTGCAGCTTGCGCTGGCTATTGCTACGGCATCGCTCAGGCAGACGCGCTAGTACGTTCCGGAACCAGCAAGTACGTGCTGGTAGTAGGTGGAGAAAAGCTCTCAGATTTTATTGACCCAACTGATCGCTCGATCAGCTTCTTGCTCGGCGACGGCGCTGGTGCTGCGATTGTCGGCCCGAGCGATCACCCAGGCATCTCAAAGTCGGTTTGGGGCAGCGACGGTGCTAACTGGGACAAAGTCGGCATGACCGGTTCGATACTTGACTTCCGTGACGGCAAGGTGGAATGGCCAACACTCATTCAAGAAGGGCAGTCTGTCTTTCGCTGGGCAGTTTGGGAAATGGCCAAGGTTGCCAAGCAGGCGCTTGCTGAATCAGGTCTAGAGGCCAGTGATCTCAGCGCCTTGGTCACTCACCAGGCCAACATCAGAATCATTGATGAGTTTGCCAAACAGCTGGAACTCCCAGACACTGTGGTCGTGGCCAGGGATATAGTCGACACCGGCAATACTTCGGCCGCCTCTATCCCACTTGCGATGCACCGCCTGCTCGCAGAGGGCAAGGTTAAAAGTGGTGGATACGCGCTGGAAATTGGCTTCGGCGCGGGGCTCGCCTTCGCAGCGCAAGTGGTAGAACTGCCATAAAATAAACCGACTCAATCAAACTTAGGAGAAAAATGGCTCTTTCGCAGGTAGAGGTCCTCGCAGGACTTGCAGAACTTGTAAACGACGAGACCGGCATTGCAGCTGACGCAGTGCAGATGGACAAGTCCTTCACTGATGACCTAGACATCGACTCGATCTCGATGATGACTATCGTGGTGAACGCTGAGGATAAGTTCGGCGTGAAGATTCCAGACGAGGAAGTAAAGAACCTCATCACCGTAGCTGACGCGGTCAACTTCATCACCGCAGCACAGGCTTAGTAAAAGCATGCGTCGCGTCGTCGTCACCGGAATTGGTGCAACTACACCACTAGGTGGCGACGTCGCGTCCAGCTGGGCCAATCTCTTAGCCGGACAATCCGGCATTTCTACACTCGAACAAGAGTGGGTCGCTCGCCACGAACTTCCCGTTACCTTTGCGGGCCAGGCCAAAGTAGCTGCCGGTGAAATCCTCACCCCACAGGAAGCCAAGCGCCTTGACCCATCAAGCCAATTCGCTCTGATCTCGGCACGCCAAGCCTGGGAGGATGCGGGCTCACCAGAGGTGGAGCCTGAGCGTCTCGCGGTAGATTTTGCAACCGGTATCGGCGGCGTCTGGACATTGCTTGATGCCTACGACACACTTCGGGAACGTGGCCCAAGACGAGTCCTTCCTATGACAGTCCCGATGCTTATGCCCAACGGCCCAGCAGCCGCAATTGGCATGGACTTAGGTGCCAGAGCTGGTGTGCGAACTGCGGTTTCTGCATGCGCATCTGGAAACGAGTCAATCGCGAATGCATTCCGCAGGATTCAACTTGGTGAAGCAGATGTGGTGGTCGCTGGTGGTGCTGAAGCCGCCATCCATCCGATGCCAATAGCCGCCTTTGCCGCAATGCACGCACTTTCCAAGCGCAATGACGATCCAACCAGGGCATCCCGCCCCTATGACACTGACCGGGACGGCTTCGTCATGGGTGAAGGCGCAGGTGCGCTGGTCTTGGAGACCCTTGAATCGGCTCAGGCGAGGGGCGCAAAGATTTACTGCGAGATTGTCGGAGGCAGTGTGACCTCGGACGCCTATCACATCACTGCACCCGACCCAGAGGGCTCCGGTGCAGCCAGAGCTGTGCTTGCTGCCCTTGCCCAGGCCGATGCGGACATCAAAGACGTGGAACACGTAAATGCCCACGCAACCTCCACCCCAGTTGGTGACATCGCAGAGTACACGGCGATCAAGCGAGTCTTTGGCGACCACACGCAGAACCTAGTAGTGGCGGCAACCAAGTCTGCGACCGGTCATCTTCTTGGCGGTGCCGGCGCAATCGAAGCCATCTTCACAATCTTGGCCCTGAAAGAGCAAACCGCTCCCCCGACCATAAACCTTGATAACCAGGACCCAGCAATCGACCTAAACGTTCCAAGGACTCCAACCAAGTTGGTTCGCCCTGACGCGATTGCAATCAGCAACAGCTTTGGCTTCGGTGGTCACAACGCCGTACTCGCATTCAGAAACCTCTAAACCGCCCGCGGTAGCGCTACAGCGTAATCTGCAACCTTTCGGTAGGGTTCAACCAGGTCAAGCCATGGGACACCGGTCAAACGGCGAAATCCTCTTGAGAAATCAGATAAATTGCCACGGGTCTCTAGCAGCAACTGCTCTAACTGCCCCGCTCTAAGAACAACTTCCCCAGCCTCATCAAAAGCGCTGCGACAAATACCCAAGGATGGATGATGAAGGTATCGTTCGGGATGCTCCCCAAAAGTGTTTAGCTCGAAGGTAGCCTTCAGACGAGACAGTCGAACAACTAAGTTAGGAACGCTCGCAAGGTCTAGGTCCAGTAAGTCTCGGGTCTGGACGGTGTTAACCTCGAGAGGTTGCCCAGTAAAGCTCACAGACGCGCCAAATTCGGCCAGAATCGCTTTGATTTGGCCCATCGTCTCGACGGGTGCGCTAAACACCCACAAATCGACGTTTGGCAGCTTTCCTCCGATCCAGATCCGTCTTCCCCTACGTTCTGAACCGGTTTAGGAACGATAAACCCAAACCCTGAGAGTTGTCAAACAAAGCCACACATCTCTCCTAGGATTTCTAGCGATGAGCAAACTATATTTCCGCTACGGAGCGATGAACTCCGGAAAGAGCACAGCACTACTGCAGGCTGCATTCAACTACGAAGAGCGCTCGCAGCATGTCTTGCTCGCTAAGCCTGCAATTGATTCCAAGGGTGATAGAAGCATCGTGTCCCGCCTAGGTGTCACCAGGCAGGTTGATTTTCTGGTTGAACCGAAGGCAAATCTCCGTGAACTATTGGCGAAAACTATCGCGGATTTCGAAGCTAAAACCGGAAATCGCATCGCCTGTCTGCTCATTGATGAAGCCCAGTTTCTAACCCGCGAGCAGGTGGACGACTGCCTTGAGATAGCAGTGCTTGACGGTATTCCTGTCTTGGCCTATGGGATTAGAACCGATTTTAAGACCAACGCCTTCCCAGGCTCAATGCGCCTGTTGGAGATCGCTCACTCGCTGGAAGAACTAAAGACGATTTGCCGCTGCGGTCGCAAGGCAATGTTCAATGGAAGATTACTCAACGGCAAATTCACCTTCGATGGCGAACAGGTAGCAATCGACGGCGATCAGGTGACATACGAGTCGCTGTGTGCGAGCTGCTATCTCTCGCAGCGAAGCTAAGACTTAGACCGTCTAGCCTTTATGGAGCGAATCACCAGCTGCAGGCCAATAACTGCAATGACTGCGTAAACGAAGTAGTCAACGACCGATGAGAACTGATCTGCAATCTCCCAGTTCTCTCCGAGCACAAAACCTGCAGTGATCCAAGCAGTATTCCAAACCAGGCTGCCGATTGCGGTGAAGCCAAAGAATTTATAGGGGTTCATTCTGGTAAGCCCGGCGGGAATACTCACCAGGCTGCGAACCACCGGAATTAGGCGACCAAAGAGCACAACCGGAACCCCGTAGCGGTCAAACCAGGAAGTCGCCTTGTCAAAGTCTTTGGCAGAAAAACCAACAAACTTGCCATAACGCTTAACTAGATTTCTGATTCTCTCCTCGCTAACCCACCAACCAACCATGTACAGCACCGCTGCGCCTAGCAGCGAGCCAGCAGTCGTTGCGAATACAGCGCCAAAAAGGGAGAAGTTTCCCTGGCCAGCATTTACGCCGGTCAGCAGCAATACCAACTCGGAGGGAATGGGCAAAATAATAACTTCGATAGCAATAAGTAGGGCCGCGCCGAGAAGACCAATTGACTCAATCACCGACAGTGAGAATTCGAGCACGATAGGTCCTAAGAACGTATCCCGGCCTGAGCCAAGAATGCCGCTTGGTGGGGCGTGCGGGACTTGAACCCGCGACCGACGGATTATGAGTCCGCTGCTCTAACCGGCTGAGCTAACGCCCCATGCGACAGGGCTAAGTCTAACTATTTACGCTTGCGTTTGATTCGCTTGGCGGCTTCATTGAGTTGCTCTTTTATGTCGTCTTTAATTTCACTGAGCTGCTCTCGAACCTCTTCACCGACTTCGTTGAGTTTCCCGATCGCTTCCTGCGAGATATCCTCAGCGCGCTTTCCTAGCTCAACCGCACTGTGCCGCCAGGTCTCCAAGCGCGCACTAATTGCATCGTTTAGCTTTCCGATGGGCTCCATATAAGCCGGCGCATTGTCATCGGTTGTAGAGCTCTCATCGCGAACTCCGATGTAAAGATCCTCAAAAATTTTGATGGTGCGCTCGATATCGTGCGACTGAATCAAGTGCAGGCTGTTCTCACTGAGGCGGTTTAGCTCTTGCTGGTCTGCAGTAAGAATTCTTCTGAGGCGATCGGCAAGTGCATCGGCATCGTCGGCTGGGAACAGGTAGCCATTGTCACCGTCGTGAACCAAGTGCGGAAGAGCCATGGCATTAGCAGCGATAACAGGTCTACCGGAGGCCATGGCCTCCATGGTGGCGATGGACTGCAACTCCGCGATCGATGGCATCACGAATGCGGTACAACGCTCGTAGGCTTTTGGAAGTTCTTGATCTGAAATATGACCCGTAAAAATTACCCGCTCGCCGATACCGAGAGCCTTGGCAAGACTGGACAGATTCTCTCGCTCCCCACCATCTCCAACCAACTCGACCATGACGTTTGGATACTCGGTGAGCTTTGCGACGGCCTGCAGTAAGACGTGAATACGCTTTTCATCATCCAACCTCCCCAGGAACAGAAATCTAGGCTCTTTGTTGCTGACAGGGGTCTCGTTTGCAAAACGCGCTGCATCAATTCCACAACTAATCGCCAATACGCCGGTTACCCCAGCTGCCTCTTCTAGCAGCTGAGCGGCTCTTCGAGTAGGCGTGGTTAGAGCATCCATCTTCTTTAGGATGCGTCCTGCATCGGCCCAGGTAATGCGCATTGCCGCCTTGTGCAAGAACTTCGGTAGCAGCGAGTACTTGATCAAGTTCTCGGGCATGATGTGGTTGGTTGCAATCAGTTTTACCCCGGTGCCTTTTGCGGCACGCATCGCAAAACGACCCATCAATAGGTGGGATTGAATGTGAAGGGCATTTGGTCTGACTTCGCGAAGAATCTTGCGAATTTCTCGAGTCAACCCAATTGGTTGAGTCCATCGCAAGGTCTTGTGTTGCGGCACTCTATGGCTGCGCATGCGATGAACCTTCATGCGAGAGCCGTCGTGAACCTCAAAGCGAGAACCATGGCTGGAATCCGTACTGGCCGCGATGATGTGTACCTCGTGGCCGTGACGCACCAGTCCCGCAGCTAGACGCTCGGCAAATCTAGCGGCACCATTGATATCCGGTGCGAAGGTGTCACAAGCCATGACCACCTTGAGTTTTTCCAACGTTAAACCTCTTGTTTATTGCTCAGTTGCGGGTGCACCTTGGAGAGCATTAACACACCTAAAACCGCTACTAATCCCGATACCCCGAACCCTACCACCTGTCCGGTGGCAGCGGTGGATGCCTCTCCTAGGATGACAATTGCAATGCCGACCGCCACGGCGGGATCGATGACCGTAAGACCTGCTATGACCAGATCCGGAGGACCTGCGGCGTAGGCATTCTGAACGAACCAGCCGCCCAGAATCGCTGCGGCGGCTAGTGCAAGCGTGGCCAGCAAGGTCAGCCAGTTGATATCCCCCTGGATAATTCTTTGAATCACGACCTTGGCTAAGGATGCCACAAAGCCGTAGAGCACACCCGCACCAAAGATGTACTGCAGGGGGCCTACCCTGCCCTTTGAAACCGCGAAAAGAATGCCAAACATCGCCAGCACGCCAATCAGCACACCGACAACTTGAAGCAACATGCCATCATCGAGCTTTATCTGGGTCGCGCTGGTCGCAGTGAAAAGCACGAAACCGGCTACGCCGGTCATGGTGATGGCAATGGCAGCAAAGGTCTTGGGATCCAACCTAATTTTGTAGATGCGCGAATTTAGAAGACTGGTGATGATCAACGCGATGGCCCCAATTGGCTGCACCACAATCAAAGGTGCCAGCGCTAATGCCGACAACTGCGAAATAATCGCAAGTGCCATGAAAACCGAGCCGGTAAGCCAGCGAGGACGACGTAAGAGGTCCAACACCTGCTTGATGTGCAGGGATTTGAGCTTCAACTGCTTTGGGGCGTGATGTTCGGTTACGGCATCGTTTTGAAACTGTGCGCCGAGTGCTAAAAAGACCGCACCAATAACTGCCAAGGCAATGGCTAAGGGGCGAGCAATCTCGGGTTCGAACAACTGCTCTCCTCATCTAAAGTGCAGCCTTAGAAGCTTAAAGCAACAACTTGTGAATTCCTTGAGTAACCTTGCTGTGTGTCAATACGCCCGATTGTTATCACCGGTGAACCGGTGCTTCATACCCGCGCCAAAGAGGTGTTGGAAATCACGCCAGAGATCGAAGCCTTAGTTGCCGATATGTATGACACGATGGCCGCGGCACCTGGAGTAGGACTTGCCGCCACTCAGGTTGGAGTTGGATTGCGAATTTTCGTTTTCGACTGGCATGACGGCGAGGCTCACCACCGTGGCGAGGCGATAAACCCAATTCTCGAACTTTCACCCATCGATCCACAGTGGCCGGACGAGGACAATGAATCAGAGGGTTGCCTATCAATCCCCGGTGAACGATATCCTCTGAAGCGAGCCGAACGTGCCACTTTGCGGGCCAAAAATCTGGCCGGCGAAGATTTCACCATTGAGGCAACTGGTTGGCTAGCACGAATCTTCCAGCACGAATTTGATCACCTTGACGGCCTGCTCTATGCGGACCGGTTGCTCAAGCCATATCAGCGTGAAGTCAAGAAAATAATAAAACTTGAGGGCTGGGGTGAACCGGGTAATAGCTGGACCCCGGGCGTTGACTATCTAGAACCCTAGAAGTCGGAATCCTGCCGCAACCGCCGCGGCCAAGATCACAACCAAGATGTACGGAACTCTTAGGGCAAACAAAATCGCCGCCACCCCAAGGGCTGGAACTCGAGCATCAAACTCGACCTGATTTTCAGAAACAAATGTTTGCACCGCCACGAGTGCGGCCATCAAGACAACGGTTACGCGCTCGCTGAAAAGTCGAATGCCAGTTGTGATCCAGCGCTGTGGGATTAGATACCCCAGTATTTTCCAACTAAAAACCGCGAGCGAGGCCAAGATAACCGTGAGTGTCAATTTGACCTCCTGGGAATCAGGGCCAAAAGCACGGTCAGCAGAACCGGAACCCCCGCGGGCAAGAATAACGAACCCACAACCGCCACAACCGAGGCGGATAAGGCTAGAACCTTATTGCCCTTCAACCTCGGCCAGACCAACCCCAAAAACGCTGCCGCGGCCGCTGCGTCCAAGCCCCAAGTTTCGGCCGAGCCAAGAAAATCCCCGGCGAGCGCACCCAGCAAGGTTGCAAGATTCCAAAACACAAACACCGCGATGCCGGTTGCCCAGAATCCCACCCGCTGGGATTTCAAATCCTCCTGGGCGGCAGAGACGCCATTCGACTCATCAATGCTCAACTGAGCGGAAATCAGCTTGAGTAGCCCGCGCGGAGCAAGAACGCTGTTCAATCGAATTGCATAGAAGCCATTACGAACACCCAGCAACCATGCCGAAGTGATTGCCGAAACCGGAGCGCCACCAGCGGCAATGACACCAATGAAGGCGAACTGGCTGCCGCCAGAGAACATCAAGAGGCTCAGCAGCATGATTGAAAGCAGATCCAGTCCGGTAACCGCGGCAAGCGCTCCAAAAGAGATTCCATAGAGTCCGGTGGCAACGCCTACCGAAACGGAGGTGGAAAGAACTCGCTTCATAACGATTCCTAAAAACTGGCTCCCCGGCTTGGACTCGAACCAAGAACCTATCGGTTAACAGCCGATTGCTCTGCCAATTGAGCTACCGAGGAATAGCGTCCTAAGACGCCTGACAACATTAGCAGAAAATCTCTACGACATGTAAGTTCTGCGCTCAGCTTCTAATTCCACAAGTTGCCGCTGGACCTGCGCGTAGGCGTCCGCTTGTTCAATCATGTCAATTCGCTTAAGTGCCGCAAGTAGGTCGTTTTTCTCTCGAGCGAGAGCCTGCAACATGGCACCCTGCACCACGCCCCTGGAGTAACGTTCCAAATCGGCCTCAGATGCGGCCGGCAGTTCGACTAATGCCAATGCCCGCAGCAGATCGAGACGATCTCCAGAAAGTTGATTAGCCAATTGGTTGACCCAATCCTTGCTCGCCAGCTGATTGGAAAGTCTCTCAGCTGCTTCTGCAACCTCCGCAAAATCCGCCTGGGAGAAGCCAGCTCCTACGATTCTTGAGAGCCGTTCTTGACTGAAGGCCTGAGGCCGTTGCACCAAAACCTCTAGCACCTGTCGCTCAAACTTGGTTGCCGGCGTCTGCTCTACTGGCTTGGGGGAACTGGTCCTTATTGCTTCCACACGCTGACCTGCCTGCTGCCTACCAACTTGGGCAACAAGTTGCGAAACCTCGGATATCTCAAGCGATACCCAATCCGCTAACTGGCGGGTATAGCCGGCTCGAAGTGCTGGGTCGACGATCTCAGCCACGACGGGTGCAGCAGCCCTTGCGGCGGCGGCTCGAGAGTCTAGGTCGTTAAGCGAAAACTTACCAATGCGGTGACGGATGACGAACTCGAACAGTGGTTTTCTCGCCTGCAGCATCTGCCCAATTGCTCCGTCGCCGCGCTGTTGCCGCAGATCAGAAGGGTCTAAGCCTTCGGGACCGGACGCAACGAAGGTCAAGGCATTGAATTTTGAAGTGTCACCGTAGACCCTGAGCGCTGCCTTCTCTCCAGCTGCATCTGGATCGAAGGTGAACACCACGGCAGCCGGTTCCTCACTGGTGCCGAAAAGCCGGTTGATGATTTTGATGTGATCTTCACCAAAGGCAGTACCGCAGGTGGCCACCGCATTGCTAAATCCAGCCAGATGGCATGCCATCACATCGGTATAGCCCTCAACCACAATGATTTCCTTGCGTTTGATGATTTCTTTGCGAGCCAAATCCAAACCGTAAAGCACTGATCCCTTGTGATAGACCGGAGTTTCAGGGGTATTCAGATACTTTGGGCCTTGGTCTTCTTCGTAGAGTTTGCGTGCTCCAAACCCAAGCACCTGCGAATTTGAATCTCTGATCGGCCAAAGCACTCTGCCGCGGAATCGGTCATACCCGCCTTTGTCGCTCGGCATGACAAGCCCGGATGTGATTGCCTCATCCAAGGTGAACCCCCTGGACTTTAGGTGGTCAAGTAGACCCTGCCAGCCCTTTGGTGCATATCCGATACCGAACTGCGCGATGGCCGCGTTATCAAATCCCCTCGAGTTGAGAAACTTCACGGCTGTCTGACCCTCGGTAGTGCCCAGTTGATCTGAGAAAAAAGCACTTGCCTCTTGATTTGCCGCCAGAAGCCTTGCCCGACCGCTGGACTCTTGAGCGCCGCCCTCATCGTAGCTGAGTTGGAAACCTGACTTTTCAGCTAGTTTTTCAATCGCCTCGGTGAACCCGACATGCTCAATCTCTTGAATGAACTTGTAGACATCGCCACCGGCACCGCAACCGAAGCAGTGATAGAACGCAGGCGCTGAACGGACGTTAAAGCTTGGAGACTTTTCCGAATGAAATGGGCAAAGTCCCTTGAAGGATCCCGCGCTCGCAGGCTTGAGTGAGACGTAGCCCGAAACCACCTCGACGATGTCGAGCTTGGCCTTGAGCTCCTCAATGTCGCTCTGTCTAACCCTGCCTGCCATAAAGGAATCCTAGGCGGTTAGCTTCTGATGCAAAGCGATGGCGGCTGGATCGGTTAGCGAAGCTACCTGATCGACGATCACGCGCTTTCTAGCTTGGTCACTCGAGGCCTGACTCCAGGCTTCAGCACTAATGGAATCCAGATGCTCGGAACCACCAACCAAAAGTGCCTCTGCCAATTCAATGAGCAGTTGTCGCTGGTCTTCGTAGTACCCCTGCCTGGAATTGTGAGTCATCACCTGAGACGCCACGATTCCCTTTAGAACCGCAATCTCACTCTTTACCTTGGAGGGAATGATTACCCCGGCACGGTATCGGGTGAGACTGTTTTTGGAAGCATTTTCCAAGATCGAATCGGTGGTTCTCGACACAAACGAACCGATCAGGTCGCTGGTTAGGTTCTTCAGCTGCGCCAGTGCCCGTGGTGAACCATCAAACGAATAGAGCCAGAAGTGACTCTCCTGCAGCAGGTCAAACGCTTCCTCCAACTGAATCTTGGCTAACATTCCGCCAGACCACTTATTAACCTCTTCGATTAGTGCAGAACGGGACGCTGGGTCTGAAATAACGCTTGGGTCAATGAAGCCCTCAACAATTGCATCTTCAAAATCGTGCACAGAGTAGGCAACATCATCAGCGAAATCCATGATTTGAGCCTCGACGCACTTCGCACCCTCTGGAGCACCTTCACGCATCCAATAAAAGACCTCTAAGTCGTCTTCGTAGGCCCCAAATTTCACGGCATTACCGAAGTCCTGAGCCTGCGATAGTCGCCAGGGGTACTTAGTCGCTGCGTCCAAAGACGCCCTAGTCAAATTGAGTCCTCGGGAGCGCCCCTGATCGTCATAGATCTTGGGTTCAAGTCTGGTGAGAATTCGGAAGGTCTGAGCATTGCCCTCGAACCCGCCAATCTCAGCAGCCCAGAAATTTAGTGCCGACTCACCGTTGTGACCGAACGGTGGATGACCGAGATCATGCGCCAAACACGCCATGTCGACCAAGTCTGGATCCACCCCCAGAACAGACGCCAATTCCCTGCCCACCTGAGCAACTTCTAGCGAGTGCGTGAGCCTGGTCCTCGCAAAATCACCCGAGGAGGGCGAGAGCACTTGAGTTTTAGCACTCAACCTACGAAAGGCCGCAGCATGCAAAACTCGAGCCCGGTCACGAGCAAACTCTCCACGACGCACCATGGCAGAGCGGGGCTGGGCAATAAAGCGCTCTCGGTCAAAATCCTCGTAACCAGGCTCAATTGGGGTGATTTGCTTCATCTAACCCCCCGAAACCGAAAGTTCGGCCTCTTGCAACTGAATACGATGCGAGGCACTGAGCTCCCGGGATTGCAGCCAGTTCTCCGGCAGTGCACAGCTTTTCACAGAACCGAGCCTACCTCGGGGACCTTCGGCATCATCGCCTGGATAAGGGATGTCCCGATCTAGCTCTCCCAACAGCTCCGCCATGTGCGCTAAAGACTCAACCTGGGCAAGCGCTGCTCGGAACTCACCACCCACCGAGTAGCCCTTGAAATACCAAGCCACGTGCTTTCTGATGTCACGGCAAGCGCGACCCTCATCTTCGAAAAATTCAACCAATAGCTCCGCGTGGCGAGTAAATCCATCGGCTACCTCGCCCAGGCTCGGCATCACAATGTCGACGCTAGGGTTCTTGTCGCCAGTGAGGTAGGCAGCAATTGCCTTTTCGAGATCTGCAAAAAGCCAGGGCCTTCCAAGGCAGCCGCGACCCACCACGATGCCATCAACGCCGGTCTGCTCCATCATGCGCACGGCATCGGCAGCCGACCAAATGTCACCATTACCCAAGACTTGAACATCCGGCAATTCCTCGCGAAGTTTTGCAATGGCATCCCAATCGGCTACCCCCGAGTAATACTCCTCCGCGGTACGACCGTGCAGCGCCACAGCAGCGACACCAGCATCACGGGCAGTCTTGCCGGCGTCCAGATAGGTCAGGTGATCACTGTCGATACCCTTGCGCATTTTCACGGTTACCGGGACGTCACCCGCTGCCCGAACTGCAGCCTTGACTATGGCATCAAACAGGTCAGACTTCCATGGAAGTGCCGCTCCCCCGCCTTTGCGAGTCACCTTTGGTACCGGACAACCAAAATTCAAATCAATGTGGTCGGCTCTGTCCTCCGCAACCAGCATGGTCACCGCGTCCGCGATGGTTTTTGGATCGACACCGTAAAGCTGGACTGAACGAATGTCCTCGGATTCATGGTGGCCGATTAGCCGCATGGACTCTGGAGTTCGTTCAACTAGCGCTCGTGAGGTAACCATCTCGGAGACGAATAACCCGCCTCCATATTCTCGGCATAGTCTGCGATATGCGGTGTTGGTAATACCCGCCATAGGGGCCAGAACCACCGGTATGGCAATCTCATGCTTGCCGTACTTTAGCGCCAAGCTAACCGTTGATTCTTTCGAAGATGTAGTTTCGGACTTGCGAGAGTGCAACGCGCTCCTGTGCCATGCTGTCGCGCTCACGGATCGTCACAGACTGGTCAGTCGGGGTGTCAAAGTCGACGGTGATGCAGAACGGGGTTCCGATCTCATCCTGGCGACGGTAACGACGTCCAATGGCTCCCGAGTCATCAAAGTCCACGTTCCAGACGGCTCGAAGCTCCTGTGCTAGGTCTTTAGCGATCGGGTTCAGTTCGTCATTACGGCTCAGTGGCAAAACCGCCGCCTTGACTGGCGACAGCCTGTAGTCCAAACGAAGTACGGTGCGAACGTCAACGCCGCCCTTGGCGTTAGGAGCCTCGTCCTCAGCGTATGCATCGACCAAGAATGCCATCAGCGATCTGGTCAAACCTGCTGCAGGCTCAATCACATAGGGAGTCCAGCGACGCTCCTCGGTTGGGTCAAAGTAGCTCAGGTCAACGCCGGAGTGCTCCGAGTGAGTCTTTAGGTCAAAATCGGTTCGGTTGGCTACGCCTTCGAGCTCACCGAACTCGCTGCCCTGGAAACCAAAGCGGTATTCGATGTCAACGGTTCGCTTTGAGTAGTGCGACAGCTTCTCTTTAGGGTGCTCGAAGAGCCTTAGGTTCTCAGGGTTGATGCCGAGGTCTACATACCAGTTGTAGCGCTGGTTGATCCAGTAATCGTGCCACTGCTCGTCCTCACCGGGTTTGACGAAGAATTCCATCTCCATCTGCTCAAACTCACGGGTGCGGAAGATGAAGTTTCCGGGGGTGATTTCGTTGCGGAAACTCTTACCCATCTGCCCAATGCCAAAAGGAGGCTTCATTCGAGAAGCGTTTAAAACGTTGTTGAAGTTCACAAAGATGCCCTGCGCGGTCTCTGGGCGCAAGTAGTGCAATCCCGACTCATCTTCAACCGGTCCGAGGCTGGTCTTTAGCAAACCATTGAAGTTCTTTGGCTCGGTCCAAATGTCCTTATTACCGCAGTTAGGGCAGGGAATCTCGGCCATTGAGGTGGCCTCGCGGCCCTTCTTCTCCAGGAAAGCTTCTTCTAGGTGGTCGGCACGAAAACGCTTGTGGCAACTGGTGCATTCAATCAGTGGGTCAACGAATGCCTCCACGTGACCAGAGGCCTCCCAAACCTTTTTGGGCAGAATGATTGAGGAATCCAATCCGACGACATCCTCGCGACCGGAGACCATCGAACGCCACCACTGGCGCTTGATGTTTTCCTTGAGCTCAACACCAAGTGGGCCGTAATCCCAGGCAGACCTGGAACCGCCGTAGATCTCTCCAGCCTGGAAGACAAAACCACGTCGCTTCGCGAGGGAAATGACCTGATCAAGTTTTTGGGTTGCCATGGTTCTCCAATAAATCTTCGCCGTTTGGCGTAAGTGCCTAGTTTAGCGGGAGGTCTGCCGCAGCGCCGAAGCGGCGATTGCGATTTTGATAAGCCTCAATTGCATCCCAGAGCGTCTCCCGAGTGAAGTCAGGCCAGAGCTGGGGCATAAACATCATTTCGGCATAGCTAGATTGCCAAAGCAAGAAGTTGGAGGTCCGTTGCTCTCCGGATGACCTGAGAAACAAATCCACATCAGGCAACTCTGGAACATAGAGTTTGGAAGCAATTGTTTTCTCACTTATAGAGCCGGGTTTCAGCTTTCCAGCCTTTACCTGGTGCGCAATCTGGTTTACAGCATCGACCAGCTCTTGCCTGCCCCCATAGTTCACCGCCATCGTCAAGGTGATTCCAGTGTTACTTGCGGTCATGGTCTCTGCGCTCTTGAGTTCAGAAATCACACTGGGCCAAAGCTTCGGAGTTCTCCCCGCCCAGCGAATCTTGACGTTCCATTCATTCAGCAAATCACGGCGCTTACGCAAAACCTCTTTGTTATAGCCCATGAGGAAACGCACCTCATCGGGTGATCGCTTCCAATTCTCGGTGCTGAAGGCATAAGCGGTTACATGTGTGACACCCGCTTCAATCGCCCCGGCTAACACTTCGAGCAGTGCCTTCTCCCCCGCCTTGTGGCCCTCAGTTCTGGTAAGACCACGTTGATTTGCCCAGCGACCATTACCGTCCATCACTATCGCAATGTGTTTGGGAACATTTGAGAAATTTGGAGCCTTACGGGTTGGGTCGAATAGTTGCACTATGCCCGCTCCACCATGCTCATTGACCTAAGTCCTCGCTCCAATTGCCACTGCAAGTATGCCGAAATTACCGAGCTTACGTTGGATTTTGTGGCTACTGCAGCCACCGCGACTTCAGGCCAGTTTCCCGCCAGGAGATTTCGCATGTGATCAAGACCTGAGCTTCCCAATCTCACCGCCCCCGGTAGCGCGCAATTTGCGCAGCTGACGTGACCAGTGTGAACTGAAAAGGACTGTGGCTGATGTGATTGACAACTCTGACAAACACCTAGTTCCGGCACCCAACCCGAAAGCGAAAGCGCGCGCAGCAGATAAGAATCCAAGACCTGCGACCCTTCGTAATCGGACCCAGCTAAGGCACGAAGTCCACCCAGAAGCAACAGATACTGCTGCGAATTTGAAGACTCTCGCGTTAGCCGCTCGGCGGCTTCAACCATGGCATTCGCCGCCGTGTACTTTGGGTAATCGGCCACAATCTGGGCACCGTAACTTGCCAACTGCTCCACCTGAGATACGGTGTCCAGGTTTTTGCCTTCGTATAACTGAAGATCGGCAACCATAAACGGTTCTAACCTTGCACCAAATCGACTGGATGTTTTTCTTACGCCCTTGGCAACCGCTCGAATCTGACCGTGATCCTTGGTAAGAATCGTCAGAATGCGATCCACCTCACCCAGCTTGTGGGTGCGGAGAATGATTCCCTCATCGCGGTAGTGCGGCATTGCAAAAGTATCGCCGAAGCTAACCCGAAATCCGCTCAGGCTAGCTGCGAACCGCTCTATTCACGGCGGAAATCAGAGCCTTAATGGAAGCAATCGCGATATCGCCATCAATACCGACCCCCCAAAGCACCTTGCCGTCAACCACCAATTCGGTGTAGGCGGCGGCAAGTGCATCACCGGACGCGCTCAGAGTGTGCTCAAGGTAGTCGTTTACCTTGACTGCCACGCCCTGCTTACCGAGCACGTCGATGAATGCGGAGATTGGGCCATTGCCGGTTCCAGCAAGCGAAATTTCCGAGCTGCCATCGCGCAAAACAACAGATAGGTTTACCACGCCATCCATTTCACTCTCGGTGCGCATGCGCTTTAGTTCGAAACGACCCCACTTATTGGTCACATCTTGGCTTGGAAGGTATTCGTCCTGGAAGATTTCCCAGAGCTGATCGCTGGTGACCTCGCCACCTTGACTGTCGGTGTGTTCTTGCACGACACGAGAGAATTCGATCTGCAGCTTTCTAGGAAGTTCAAGGTTGTGGTCGGTCTTCAAAAGATAGGCCACTCCTCCCTTTCCAGACTGCGAATTTACTCGAATCACGGCCTCGTAGCTGCGACCAACGTCCTTCGGGTCGATGGGCAGGTATGGCACACCCCAGGTGTAGTCATCAACCGCAACGCCTGCCGCGGCCGCATCCTTCGCAAGGTGCTCAAAGCCCTTCTTGATTGCGTCTTGGTGACTCCCCGAGAATGCGGTGTAGACCAAATCACCACCATATGGCGAACGCTCTGGGACTGGCAGTTGGTTGCAATACTCGACTGTCCGCTTGATCTGGTCAATGTCAGAAAAATCAATCTGCGGGTCGATGCCCTGACTAAACAGGTTTAGACCAAGTGTCACCAAGTCAACGTTTCCGGTGCGCTCTCCGTTGCCAAATAGGCAACCTTCGATACGATCGGCACCAGCCAGGTAGCCAAGCTCCGCCGCTGCAACAGCAGTGCCGCGGTCGTTGTGCGGGTGCAGTGAAAGCAAGATGCTCTCGCGAGGGCTCAGGTGGCGAGACATCCACTCAATTGAATCGGCGTAGACGTTTGGAGTTGCCATCTCAACGGTGGCCGGAAGGTTGATGATCAACTTGCGCTCTGGGGTCGGTTTAATAACCTCCGCAACCGCGTTACAAACCTCAACCGCATATTCCAACTCTGTGCCGGTGTAAGACTCGGGAGAGTACTCGTAAAAGACCTGAGTTTGAGGGATTGTTGCCTCTAGCTCTAAGCACTTGCGAGCTGCCGAAAGCGCGATCTGTTTGATGCCCTCTTTGTCCTGGCCGAAAACCACTCTGCGCTGCAGGATGGAGGTCGAATTATAGAAGTGCACGATAGCTCGCTTGGCTCCTGCAATCGCCTCGTAGGTGCGCTCGATAAGGTGATCTCTGGCCTGGGTGAGCACCTGAATGGTGACGTCATCCGGAATGTGATTGTCTTCAATCAGAATCCGCACGAAATCAAAATCGGTCTGAGATGCCGATGGGAAACCAACTTCAATCTCTTTGTATCCCATGCTCACCAGCAGCTTGAACATCTCGAGCTTGCGCTCTGGGCTCATTGGATCAATTAGTGCCTGATTGCCATCCCGCAGATCCACTGCGCACCAGCGCGGCGCCTTCTCAATGCGCTTAGCTGGCCAAGTTCTGTCTGCAAGTTCAACCTTTACCTGCTTGTGAAAGGGCGTGTAACGCCCAAAAGGCATATTTGAAGGTTGTTGATTGTTTTCCATTTTTCGCTCCCGCCTAAAAATTTTGGTGGCCGCACGAAGGCTCCGCGACGAGAGTGGGCCGAACTAGGCCTCGTCGCGGCCGCTAAGCAGGAGAGCGAAACGCATAGCCAAAATCTAGCACTAGAAGCCGAGTTTGCCTAGTTGCTTGGGATTGCGCTGCCAATCCGGGGCAACTCTGACCTGGATCGAAAGGTGAACCGGGTAGCCAAGCAAATCTTGAATTTGACCTCTCGCTTCCGAACCGATGCGTTTAAGCATCGAGCCGGACTTGCCAATTACGATGCCCTTCTGGCTATCGCGCTCAACCCACAGACTTACGTGAATGTTGGGCTTGTCCTCACCCTGCACTATCTCATCAAGAGTCACTGCCAGCGAGTGTGGCAGTTCATCCTCAACTAGCTCCAGGGCGGCTTCGCGCACCAGTTCACAGATCAAGCCATCTTCGGATTCATCCGTTTCAATATCCTCAGGGTAAAGCTGCGGGCTCTCAGGAAGCTGCTTGATCAGCAGCTCGGTGAGGAGCTCAACCTGCAGCCCCTTGAGGCCTGAGACGGGAACAATTTCTGCCCAGTTCGCAAGTTCCTGCACAGCCATAAGGTGCTCTGCCAACCGTTCTTTGGAGACTGTGTCAACTTTGGTCACGATGGCAATCTTCTTCGAGCGCGGAAAGCGTTCGAGGTCAGCAACGATGTGCTTATCTCCTGGTCCAATTCGCTCGTTGGCCGGTGAGCAAAATGCAATCACATCGACATCCGTGAGTGTTGAGGTGACCAGATCGTTCAGTCGCTGACCCAGTAGGGTCCTGGGCCGATGCACACCTGGCAAATCGACGATTATCAACTGACCATGCTCGCGATTAAGAATGGCGCGAATCGCCTTTCGAGTGGTCTGCGGCTTTGAGCTGGTGATGGCGAATTTCTGTCCGACGATGGCATTCATCAAAGTCGATTTGCCAACATTTGGACGCCCCACAAAAGAGACGAATCCCGCTCTAAAATCAGTCATCGATTTGCTCAAGCTTTCTAACTAAGACACTCAAAATTCGCCCACGTTTGGCGTCAACGCGTTCCGCTGTGATCTGAAGACCGGAGATCCCAACCACCTCGCCACCCTTGGGCAACATCCCCAAACCTTTGATGAGCAACCCACCAACGGTGTCAACGTCCTCATCTTCAATCTCTAATTCACAGCGCTGCGACATCTCATCCAGGGTTACCCTTGGATTTACTCGATAAAGCTCATCACCTATCAGAACGATATCTTCAGTCTCACGGTCGTGTTCATCATTGATCTCACCAACGATTTCCTCAAGCAAATCCTCGATAGTGGCAATACCGGCAACACCACCGTATTCATCTGAGACGATCGCGATCTGAGTACCTGACTTTTGCATCTGCCTTAGTAACTGGGCAACCGAGATTGTCTCCGGGGTGAATAGTGCTTTTCGGCTGGCCTCGCGAGAGCTCGTAGTTGCCAAGAGTCCTGGGTCCTGATGGGTGTAGCGCGCTAGGTCTTTCAAATACAGCACTCCGACCACATCATCGACGTCTTCCCCGATCACGGGCAGCCTGGAATAGCCGGTTGAGATAAAGACTGCCAATGCCTTTTCCAATGAATCATCAGCGTTAACAATCTCCATGTCGACGCGTGGAACCATAACCTCGCGCACCACAGTCTCGGAGAAGTCTTCAACGGACTCAATCAGCTCCGCCTCGTACTCCTCGACAACCTCAGGGATTGTCAGCCGCAGCGGAGTGGCGAGCTTTGACCAAAATGCCACAAACGGCGCGAATCTCAGTGTCAATGTTTCACCGAATATGCCCTTACTCAGGGCACGACCGACCAGCTGTTGAATCAGCCAGATCGACAGAAGTGCAATTGATAGCACCATCGCAAACGGTGCGGTAGTCGAGAGCAGAGCCAACCAGCTGGCGGCCAAAAATACCAAAAGAGCGGTTCGCGCTATCGAAATTGCGCTGGATCTTTCATCTTCAGCAGCTTGGAGTTGCCCCTGAACAATTGACAGCGCTGAGACTATGACAAGAACAAGGACACCGAGCAGGATCTCAAGCATTACTTGATTCGCCCGCGTAGAACTTCTCAAGCAGCTCGCGCTGCAGTCCAAACATTTCTTTTTCTTCTTCGGGTTCGGCGTGATCAAAACCGACCAGATGCAGCATGCCGTGAGTGACCAGCAGCAAGATTTCGTTGATCATTTCATGACCTGCGGTTTCAGCCTGCTTGGCAGCGACCTGAGGGCAAACCACGATGTCCCCCAAAACCCCCTCGGGCGATGGCACGAGATCTGAGCCTGGCCTTAGTTCATCCATTGGGAAACTCAATACATCGGTAGGACCGGGCTCATCCATCCACTTGACGTGGAGGTCGGTCATCGGAGCCTCGTCAACAAAGATGATTCCTACATCGACCATAGGATGCAGCTTCAAAGCGTCACGGACCGAAACCGCCAGGGCCTGCACGCGGTCAACATCAATGCCGATTTCCGACTCGTTGGAAATCTCAATGCTCAATGTTGCTCCTGTCGTATGCCTCAACTATGCGGGTCACAAGTTCGTGACGAACCACGTCCTTACTACTCAGGGTAGCAATGTGCAGCCCCTCGACCCCACTAAGAATGTCCGTTGCGACCTTCAATCCAGACTTGCCGAACGGCAAATCAACTTGAGTAGTGTCACCGGTAATCACCATTTTGGAGTTAAAGCCCAAACGGGTCAGGAACATCTTCATTTGCTCGGCGGTGGTGTTCTGCGCCTCATCCAAAATGATGAAGGAATCGTTCAGGGTCCTCCCGCGCATGTATGCCAACGGGGCCACCTCGATCACTCCGGCTTCGATAAGCCGGTGGGTGGCCTCAGGCTCAAGCATCTCTTGCAGGGCATCAAACAGCGGCCTGAGGTACGGGTCAATCTTTTCACTCAGCGTGCCAGGCAAAAAGCCCAGTCGCTCGCCAGCTTCAACCGCTGGGCGGGTGAGGATGATTCGACTAACTTGCCTGCCATAAAGGGCAGCCACTGCCTTCGCGACGGCCAGATATGTCTTGCCCGTTCCAGCCGGACCAATTCCAAAGGTGATGGTGTGCTCGTCAATTCCCTCGAGGTACTGCTTTTGACCAATAGTCTTGGCGCGCACAGTCTTGCCTGGGGTGTTAATTGCTCCGGTGCCAAGCACCTTTGATGGCACCTCGAGCGGATTTTGCTCCAGGATTCGAACACTTTCAACCACCGAGCGTTCATCTGGAACAATGCCCTGAGAAATTAGATCGGCCAGCTCCCGAAGGATGCGCTCAGCACTGTTAACTTGTTCGTCACTGCCATCGAGCATGTAAGAACTGCCTCGGTTTTGAATCTTCAAGCCCAGGAATTCACGCTCAAGTCGCCGCGCCAACCTATCCTCTGCGCCGAGCAGGTCAAATGGCGATACGTGAGTTATCTCAAATGTCTTCTGAGTCACTACTTGCCAACCGCACTGAGAATGTGGGCGTGGGTGTGAAAAACAGACTGACCTTCGCGAGAGCCAGTGTTGAACTGCAGGCGGAACTGACCATCGGTCCTATCAGCGGCCACCTTGCGGATCAATTCGAACAGTCCCTCTAGGGTTTCAGCTGAGTCCAGCTCTGAGATGTTGGAGGTGTGATCTCTGGGAACCACCAGAATGTGAACCTTGGCCTGTGGGTTGATGTCCAAAAATGCCACCGCATGCTGATTTTCGGCAATAAATTCTGTGCCAAATTCACCGCTGATGATTTTGCAAAAAATACAGTCCAACTAATCCTCCAAACCAATCCTAAGTCTTAGCCCCAGAGCCCGGATGCGAATTGCAACGCTGCAAGCGCAGCAGGTCCGGCACTAGAAGTCCTGAGCACGGTGTTGCCCAATCGCACGCGCTGAAAACCCTTGGCTTCAAGTAGCTCAAACTCAGTCTCAGAAATACCACCCTCGGGTCCAACCACCAAAGTGACGTCCGACTGAAGGGGTAAAAAGTCATTTAGTGAAGTTTCCGCCTTGGGATCTAAAACCAGTGCGGTGCCCCGCGCAGAAATTTGCTTTGTGGTGACCAGAGGCTTCACTTCGCACAAAAATGCCTGCTGAGACTGTTTCATTGCTTCGATTGCAATCTGTTGCCAGCGTGACTGGTTTTTTGCTTCTTTGCCATCCCAACGAACTATGGAGCGCTCCGAGCTCCAGGGCGTCACGCTCGATAGACCAAGCTCCACGCAAGTTTGCATGGCCAACTCATCACGATCGCCCTTAGCCAGCGCTTGGATTAGGTGGAACTGCGGAGTGCGTCGCGCAAGCTCATTCGACTGCGAAATCTTGTAGCTTCGCTCGCTCGTCATCTCTGCTGTTGCCACAAGTCCCATTCCGTTTGTGATGCAGACTTGCTCACCGATTCGAAGCCGAAGCGATTTAGCATGCACTGCCTCGCCATCTGGCAGATCGGAGCTATCGCACTGCAGCTTCGGGTCATACAGCCAGTGCACTAGAAGCGACCCCGAACTCTTCTGGAGCCTAGCCTTGGGACATCATCGCGATGTAGCTCGCGAAGTTTTTTGAAAATGTCTTTCCCTTTGCCATCCAAACGTGTAGGGGTCAAAACCTTCAGTTCCAGACGCAGGTCACCGCGCCCTTTGCCGCGGATGCGAGCCGCACCGAGCCCTTTGAGCGTGATGACATCGCCATGCTGAGCACCGGGCTTGGATTCAACCTTCACGGCACCATCGAGCGACTCGATCTCGATCTCAAAACCAAGGGCTGCATCCGCAACCGGAACCTCGAGCTGAGCCACCAGATCATCGCCATCTCGCCCGAAGATCGCGTGAGGTCTAACCGAAACCTCTAGGTAAATGTCTCCAGCGGGGCCGCCGGCAAAACCAACTTCTCCCTGGCCCGCAAGGTGAAGCCGCATGCCATCGGCAACACCGGCCGGAATGTCAAGGTTTAGATCACGCTTGGATCTAACTCTCCCCTGACCTCGGCAGGTGATGCAAGGATCTGGGATCACCTCTCCGGTCCCGCGACAGGAACCACAGGGCGAAGTGGTAACCATAACACCCATGAATGATTGAACTTGGCGCTGAATTTGACCGGAACCGCGGCAAATATCACAGATGCGAACACTGGTGCCGGGCTTACAGCAACTGCCCGAGCAGGTTTCGCACAAAATCGCAGTGTCGATGGTGAGGGTCTTTTCGGCTCCAAAAACAGCCTCGGATAGCTCTAGGTCGACTCGCAAAAGCGCGTCTTGTCCGCGCTGCGCTCTGGATTGCGGTCCACGGGATCCCCCACCTCCAAAGAATGACTCGAAGATGTCGCCCAACCCAAATCCAGCATCCCCGCCGCGGTCGTAACTTGCCCGCTGCTGCGGGTCAGAGAGCACCTCATATGCGTGGGTGACCAACTTGAAGCGCTCTGAAGCTTTCGGGTCCGGGTTTATATCTGGGTGTAGCTCACGGGCTAGCTTCCGATAAGCCTTCTTGATCTCATCTTCACTCGCATTGCGAGAGACACCCAAGACCTCGTAATGATCGCTCAAGCGTTAGCCTCCAAAATTCTTGACAGGTAACGTGCAACCGCACGAACCGATGCAATGTTTCCCGAATAGTCCATGCGGGTTGGCCCCAGTACGCCAAGTTTGGCAACCTCGGTTCCGCGGTTTTCGTACCCGGTCACCATGATTGATGCGCTCTTGAGGCCCTCCACGCCGATCTCAGAACCGATTCGAAGTCCAACGCCATGCTGGTCGCTATGAAGCTCATCGAGCAGCCTCAGCAGCACCACCTGCTCTTCGATGGCCTCTAGGACCAAGGAAAGCTCCCCGGAGAAGTCCTGCTCCTGCTTGGCAAGGTTTGCGGCTCCAGAAACAGTGAGTTTCTCCTGTCGGTTGGCGTCAACTAGCGATTGCAATGACTGAACTACCTGAACTACCAATGCTCTGCGGTCAGGCGCAAACTCGGCATCCAGAGCATTGAGCTTGCTCTTCACATCCGCTAGGGCAGAGCCAGAAAGCATTCCGTTGAGGCGGCCACGCAGTTCTTGAACCAAATCTTCTTGCACACCAGCGGCCTCAATTTGCAACTGCTGAACCCTGCCCGAGTCGGTAATTAGCATCAGTAGCAGCCGGCTAGCCCCAATTGGGATCAGCTCGATATGACGAACGGTTGACTTGCCCAGCGAGGGATATTGCACCAAAGCCAATGAGTTGGTCAGCATTGCAAGCTGCCGAGCACTGCGTTCAACAATCTCATCGAGATCGTTTGCGCCCGCGAGGAAGCCTTCGATGGCTGCCTTTTCGCCGGTCGACAGCGGTTTCAAATCTGCAAGTTTGTCAACGAAAAGTCGATAGCCCTTTTCAGTTGGAATCCGGCCAGCGCTGGTGTGAGGGGCGATAATCAGCTCTTCTTCTTCCAAAAGAGCCATGTCGTTGCGAATGGTGGCGGCGGATACACCGAGTGGGTGGCGATCCAGCAGTGACTTTGATCCAACCGGCTGGGATGAGTAGATGAAGTCCTGCACGATGGCGCGAAGCACCTCGAGAGAGCGTTCTGGGATCATTGGCACTCACCTTCCTCGAGTGCCAATTCTAAGTCAAGCCTTGGATTTTGAGAGGAAATCCAGCACCAGCCCATCAACCAGAAGTCTGCCCGACAGGGTTGCCCGCAGCTGACCTCCGGCACCAAGTTCAAGCAACCCAGTGGCAATCGCCTCTGCCACCAGCTCTGCCGGAACCCCGAGCTCACGTAGCAGACCTGATGGCACACCGGCCTTGGTTCGAAGCTCCAGAAGGAGCTGCTCCTCAAGCTTGGTTCTTGCATCCAGGTACTCCAAACCCTGCGCGGGGGAGCCGCTTTCTAGGGCACTGGCATAGCTTGCGGGGTGCTTTTGATTCCAGAACCTTGCGCCCGCGATGTGGCTGTGAGCTCCCGGACCATAACCCCACCAATCCTTCGACTCCCAATAAGCCTGGTTGTGCCTAGAAGGCTCACCCCAGTTTGAGACTTCATAGTTGGTAAGGCCTTTTTCCGTGAGCATCTGTTCGGTCAAAAGGTATTTATCGGCATTCAAATCTTCGTCGACATCCCCAAGTTCAGCGCGCGCAATTTTTCTAGCAATCGCTGTTCCCTCCTCGACAATGAGCGAGTAGGCGGAAATATGCTCAACTCCCAGCTCCAAGGCAATACCCAAGGTCTGTCGCCAGCTCTCCAAGCTCTCCCCCGGAGCTCCGTAAATTAGGTCGATGCTGACTCTAAATCCGAGACTTTTGGCGGTAGCAACAGCCTCCAAAACCTTGGATTTTGTGTGTACTCGATCCAGAACTCTCAATACCTGCTCATCAAAAGACTGCACACCAAGACTTAGCCGATTTACCCCTGCCGATCGAAGAGCTTTGAGCTTTTCAAGGTCCAATCCCTCTGGATTGGCCTCCAGGGTAATTTCAATGTCCGGCACAAAACCAAATTCCGATTTCAGCGAATTCAAAATCGCCGCGATTTGGCCCGCCTCAAACATGGAAGGAGTGCCACCGCCAAAGAAAACGGTTGCGAGCTTTCGAGCCGGCATCTGCCAAAGCGCTAGCAGCTCTTTGCTTAGTTCGATCTCCTTGATAAGCGGCAGGTGAAAGTCCGCCTGGGAAATTCCACGCAGTTCAGTTGAAACATAGGTATTGAAGTCGCAGTAGCCGCAGCGCACCGCACAGAACGGAATGTGCACATAGGCGTGAAAGGAGTTGGCGGTTGTGTTGTCGACTCGAAGCCGGTTATCACCCGGCCAGCTCAGCCCCAGTGGTAAGGAAGCAGCCAACTACTTCTTCTTATCGGTCTTTGGCTCATCGGTGGAAAGAGCAGCAATGAACGCCTCTTGTGGCACTTCGACGCGACCGACCATCTTCATTCGCTTCTTACCCTCTTTTTGCTTCTCGAGTAGCTTGCGCTTTCTAGTGATGTCACCGCCGTAACACTTTGCCAAAACGTCCTTGCGAATCGCACGAATGGTCTCGCGCGCAATGATGCGCGAGCCCACGGCAGCTTGAATTGGGACTTCAAACTGCTGCCTTGGGATCAATTCGCGAAGCTTCGCTGCAATTCGGGTGCCATGTGCGTAAGCCTTGTCCTTGTGGACGATAGAGCTAAACGCATCCACCTTCTCACCCTGCAGCAAAAGGTCAACCTTTACCAAATCACCCTCGGCGTAGCCATCGTCTTCGTAATCCAGCGAGGCGTATCCCTGGGTCTTGCTCTTGAGCTGGTCAAAAAAGTCAAAAACAATTTCGGCCAATGGCAACTTGTAACGCAGCTGGACCCGATCCTCGCCCAGGTACTGCATGTCAATCATGCTGCCGCGCTTAGTTTGGCAAAGCTCCATGATGGTGCCCACATAGTCCTTAGGGCTGAGGATGGTGGCCTTGACCATGGGTTCCTGCACCTCACGGATCTTGCCCTCTGGGTACTCAGATGGGTTGGTCACAACATAGTGACTTCCATCGTCAACGGTGACCTTATAGACCACTGACGGCGAAGTTGCAATCAACGAAAGGTTGAACTCGCGCTCCAGACGCTCGGTAATGATTTCTAGGTGCAACAAACCTAAGAATCCGCAGCGGAAGC
>JBEGRX010000004.1:0-35065 GCA_041180205.1 Actinomycetota bacterium
GGATTCGCGAGATTATCCCTCAGCTGGTCAAAGACCTGCAGCTCAAGGCCGCTGATATCGAAAGCGCGATCAAGAAAATTCAGTCGAGATTGCCGGCAGGAGCTTTGAACGCAGAAGGTTATCTCTTTCCCGCAACCTACACCTTTGACCCAGAGGTCAGCGCGGAGGAAGTAATCAACACGATGGTTGATCGCACCGAGGCAGAGCTGGCTCAGTATGACATCGCCCTCAAAGACTCACTCGAGCTCATCAGCCTCGCCGCTCTGATCCAGGTCGAGGCAAAGCTGCCCGAAGATTTCTTCAAGGTTTCTCGCGTTTTCCAAAATCGACTTTCCATTGGCATGTTGTTGCAGTCTGATGCCACGGTCAGCTACGGCACCGGAGGAACCACAGTTACCACCACAAATGCCCAACGTGCCGACCAAAACCCCTACAACACCTATCTTTACAAGGGCTTGCCTGCCGGACCCATTTCTAACCCAGGGGAGCTCGCAATTGAGGCAGCACTGCGGCCGGCAGATGGCGATTGGCTGTTCTTTGTGACCGTGAATCTCAAGACCGGCGAGACGAAGTTCAGTGTGACCGTGACGGAACACGAGAAGGCGGCTCAACAGTTCTACGCCTGGTTACGCGAGAATCCGGAGTGGAATGACTAAGCGCTACGCGGTACTCGGCTCACCGATATCCCATTCCAAATCACCGGCAATCCACCGAGCCGCATTTGCTTGCCGTGGTGTAGACGCTTCCTACGAAGCCATCGAAATTGCATCCGACCTGGCGGGCTTTTTGGCGACTCAAAACGCTGACCTTATCGGCCTTAGCCTCACCATGCCGCTGAAGGAGATGGCCCTAAACCTTGCCGATCGGGCAGACTCTTTGGCGATAGCGGCTAATGCGGCAAACACCCTGATTCGAAACCAATCTGGTTGGGATGCTTACAACACGGATGTCTTCGGAATTCAGCAAGCGATGGTTGGTAAGAAATTTAAATCTGTTTCAATCATCGGCACTGGAGCCACCGCGAGAAGCGCAATCGTGGCAATGCAGGAGTTGGGAAAGTCAGTCTCCCTTTGGGGTCGAAATGCCTCGGCGGTCAAACTGCTCGCTGCTGAATATGAAATCGGCATTCAATCCAAGTTTCACAGTGCCTGTGAGGCTGACCTAGTTATTTCCACACTTCCGCCAACGGCCCTGGATGAGCTTGCATCATCGCTCCGGACAGCCCCCAAAGGTCTACTGCTGGATGTTGCCTATGATCCTTGGCCCTCGAGAGCGGCGATGATCTGGGGTGAAGCCAAGACTGTTTCAGGCATAGAAATGTTGATTTGGCAGGCCATCGGACAGCAACGCCTGTTTGCTGGCAATGACCTTGATGAACCGCTGATCATGGAGAAAGAATTGCTGGCAGCAATTCGTCAGGCCCTAAACATGGCAAAATAGTCTGATGTTGCGCTGGATTACTGCTGGGGAGTCACACGGCCCCGAACTTATTGGTGTCATCGAGGGATTGCCGGCTGGCGTTCCAGTTTTGGCAGAAGACATTCAAGAGGCTCTTGCCCAGCGTCGACTCGGTTACGGACGCGGTGCTCGCATGAAGTTTGAGCAGGATCAAGTAACGCTATCCTCAGGCATTCGATTCGGGATAACCCAGGGTGGGCCAATCGCAATCCGGATTGCCAACACCGAGTGGCCGAAATGGGAAACCGTGATGTCTGCCGCTCCGATTGATCCCGAAGCACTCAGTGGGGCTAGGGGAGCGCCGCTAACCAGACCACGCCCTGGTCACGCAGATTTCACCGGCATGCAAAAGTATGGCTTCGACGAAGCTAGACCAGTATTGGAACGTGCGTCTGCAAGAGAGACCGCCACGAGAGTGGCACTAGGTCAAATAGCCAAGAACTTCTTGACCGCACTAGGCATCGAATTAGTCACCCACACCGTCGCAATTGGAACCGCCACGAGCACCGATACCAACCTCCCAAAGCCAAACGACAGAGTGGCGCTCGACGAGGATGCCGTTCGTTGCTTCAACCCCGAAGCTAGCGCTGCAATGGTTGCGGAAATCGATGACTGTCACGCAGCGGGAGACACAATTGGTGGTGTAACCGAAACCTTGGTTTACGGTTGCCCACCCGGCCTCGGGTCTTATGTTCACTGGGACCGCAGACTCGATGCTCAATTGGCAGCAGCTGTCATGGGAATTCAGGCCATGAAGTCGGTTGAAATTGGCGATGGTCTTGAAACCACCAAGCGTCGCGGCAGTGTGGCTCACGACGAAATAGTGCGCGAAGCCGGGTCGGTGCATAGATTGACGGATCGCGCAGGGGGCATCGAAGGTGGAATGTCGAATGGCGAGGTTATCCGAGTCAGGGCAGGCATGAAACCAATTAGCACCGTTCCACGTGCACTGCAGACCATTGACACTGCTACCGGCGATGCCGCGACAGCTCACCACCAGCGTTCGGATGTCTGCGCTGTGCCGGCAGCGGGAGTTGTTGTTGAGGCCATGGTGGCACTGGTCATCGCCAACTCGGTACTGGAGAAATTCGGTGGCGACTCAGTTACTGAGACCAAGCGCAACCTAGATGCGTACCTTGCGAACATCCCAGAAGTCTTGCGCTCTCGCATCGCGCAACCATAGTGAACACCATAATTCTGATTGGCCCAATGGGATCTGGTAAGACCACCCTTGGTAAAAAACTTGCAAAAGAATTAGACATGCCGTTCACCGACACGGACAAGTTAGTGGCAAAGCAGCACGGCGCAATTGTCGACATATTCGAGAAATACGGAGAAGAGCACTTCCGCACCCTTGAGACCAGTGCCCTAATCAAAGCGCTGGAAACCGGCGGAGTGATAGCGACCGGGGGCGGAATCGTGCTCAGTGAACAAAACCGTAGACTTCTCCATGGCTATCGAACAGTGTTTTTGGATACCGCTAGTGAGCACGTCCTAGGGAAAATTAACCTTTCGAAGCGGCCGCTACTCAAGGATAATCCTGAGCGCTGGGACGCCATCTACAACGAACGTAAGGTTCTCTATCAGCAGTGCGCGACTGCTACGGTCTTTACCGGAGGCAAGCCAATTAAGTTTCTGATTTCGCAACTCAAGGAGGAGGCAACCAAATGACCTCTATCATCGGCCGGTCCCTTCTTTCAGAAGTCGCGCTCTCACTCGATGGAGTGAAGAAAGTGCTCATCCTCCACCCTCAAGCGCTCGGTGCAACAGCCATTGCGGTCCAAGAAGACCTGCGCTCCAAGGGTTTCGAAGCCTTGGTCGTTGAGGTGCCGAATGCCGAGGATGCCAAACGAATCGAGGTAGCGACCTTCTGTTGGCAGGTTATGGGGCAGGCGGATTTCCATCGCAATGATGCCGTGATTGGTATCGGCGGTGGCTCAACCACAGATCTCGCTGGCTTTGTTGCGGCTACCTGGCTTAGAGGTATTCGCTCGATACTGATACCGACCACGCTATTGGGTATGGTTGACGCCGCAATCGGCGGTAAAACTGGAATCAATACCGCTGAGGGAAAGAACCTCGTCGGGGCATTCCACCTACCACACCGTGTAATCATCGATCTGGACACCCTGGAAACACTGCCCAGGAATGAGCTGCTCGCCGGAATGGGAGAGGTTGTAAAGTACGGCTTTATCTCAGACCCCTGGATCCTCGAGGCCGTGGAGGCATCGGATGAGGCGACGGACGTGAAGAGCGAGGTTTTCGCAGAAATCATCAAGCGATCGGTGGCAATCAAGGAACGGATCACTACCGAAGATTTCAAAGAATCCGGTCAGCGAGAGTTTTTGAATTACGGCCACACCCTGGGGCATGCGATTGAGCATGCCGAGCGCTATAAGTGGCGCCATGGGGCTGCGATTTCGATTGGAATGGTTTTTGCCGCTGAGCTATCGATGCTGAGTGGCCGACTCAAGGAGTCAGATGTCGAGCGCCACCGCAGTGTGCTGGGCAAGCTTGGACTCCCAATGACTTACCGGGCTGATCGCTGGGAGCAGCTTTTGGCCACTATGCAGCGAGATAAGAAGAGTCGCGCGGGATCGTTGCGCTTTGTGGTTTTGGACGGCATTGGTAAGCCCGGCATTCTGAGCGCGCCAACTCCAGAGCTGGTTTTCACTGCATTCCAAGCGATTGTGGAATAGCGTTTACCCATGAGCAAGATTTACGTCCTAAACGGACCCAACCTAAATATGCTTGGCGCTCGTGAGCCAGAGGTCTACGGCACCATGAATCTCGGTGACATTGAGTCCAAGCTACGTGCGGCTGCACCTGAAGTGGAATTCGTCTTTGGTCAATCAAACAGCGAAGACCAACTAATTCAATGGTTGCACGACGCATTCCAGGAGAGTGCGGATGTGATTCTCAACCCTGCCGCGTTTACACACTACTCATATGCGCTTAGGGATGCCTGCGCGATGCTGAAGGGAAAATCGCGACTGATCGAGGTGCACATTTCCAATCCGCACGCTCGGGAGAGCTTCCGCCACAGCAGCGTCATATCAGCGGTCGCAACCGGCGTGATAGCTGGATTTGGCGTGGATAGCTACCTCTTGGCGCTCAGTCAGCTGACTCGCAACTAGAATTTCACAGGTTTAACAAGGAGAAAAATGGCAACCTCAAACGATCTAAAAAACGGCATGGTCCTCAACATGGAAGGCCAGTTGTGGTCGGTAATCGAATTCCAGCACGTAAAGCCTGGAAAGGGTCCGGCCTTCGTTCGTACCAAGATGCGCCACGTCCTATCCGGCAAAGTAGTTGAGAAGACCTTCAACGCAGGCGTCAAGATTGAGACGGCAACCGTTGACCGACGCGACATGCAGTATCTGTACAACGATGGCACCGGCTTTGTGTTCATGGACAACACCACCTATGACCAGATCACCATCCCGACTGAAACCGTTGGCGATGCAGCCAACTACATGCTCGAGAATCAGATGGCAACCGTTGCCCTGCACGAGGGCGCACCGCTGTACATCGAGCTTCCACCTTCGGTGGTCTTGGAGATCACCTACACCGAACCTGGCCTGCAGGGCGACCGCTCAACCGGCGGTACCAAGCCGGCAACCCTAGAAACGGGCTTCCAGATTCAGGTTCCACTATTCATCGAGAACAACACCAGAGTCAAGGTCGACACCAGAACTGGTGACTACCTTGGTCGCGTGAGCGAATAGTTGAGCGCTCGAACTAAAGCCCGCAAGCGCGCACTGGATGCCTTGTACGCATCTGATGTCCGAGGCGAAGCAGCTCTAGACCTCCTGAAGCAGACTGAGGTCGAGGTTGAGGACAGGCAGAACCAACAGCCGATTTTTGACTACGCGGAAATGCTGGTCACTGGCTACATTGAGAACGCTTATCAGATCGACTCCGAGATTCAGATGCTTGCCGACAACTGGACACTTGAGCGAATGCCTGCGGTGGATCGGGCCATTTTGAGGCTAGCGGCCTGGGAAATCTTGCATAACTCAGAGGTGCCTAACGAGGTAGCTATCTCGGAGGCGGTTGCTCTGGCTGGGGAGCTGTCGACCGATGATTCCCCGAAATTTATCAATGGCGTGCTAGCCCGCCTGTCAAAGGGTCGGCAAGCGCTCTAACGGCTGTATACTTTTTCCGTCCACCTTTAAATTCGTCCAGTGAGGCGAAGAAGGATTGCAAATGCAAGAGCGCGTCGTACTCGATTCGCCCGACATAGATCGGGCTCTAAAGCGCATTGCCCATGAAATTCTCGAAGCCAATGAGGGACCGCGCGATCTGGTTCTTCTTGGCATTCCAACGCGCGGGAAGCAACTCGCAGAGCGCATCAACAGCCTTCTTTCACAGATTGATCTTGACTATAAAGGCCACATCGGCGTTTTGGACATCACGATGTATCGAGACGACACCGCCAAAATTGAGCGCAAAATCCACGAGACTTCGATCCCTGACTGCGGGATTACCGACAAGGTCGTGGTGCTAGTGGATGACGTGCTCTACTCCGGTAGAACTGTCCGGGCGGCACTGGATGCTCTAACCGACCTCGGTCGCCCTCGACAGGTAAAACTTGCGGTACTGGTAGATCGTGGTCACCGCGAACTGCCTATTCGCCCCGATTTTGTTGGCAAGAATTTGCCGACCGCAAAGACTGAACGTGTGAAGGTTCTACTAACTCAAACTGATGGAGTCGATCAGGTGGTGATCGGACAGTGAAGCACCTGACATCGATACGAGAACTTGATACAGCAGCGGCACTATCGCTGTTAGACAACTCGCAGCAGCTATCTCTGATCAACGAGCGCGAGGTGAAGAAGCTGCCATTTTTGCGAGGCAAGACTGTAGTTAACCTGTTTTTTGAAAACAGCACACGCACCAGAATTAGCTTCGAGGTTGCAGCCAAACGACTAAGCGCAGACGTGATAAACGTTGCGGCAGAATCATCATCAGTCGCCAAAGGCGAGTCCCTCAAAGACACAGCGCAGACCCTGCAAGCCATTGGCGCAGACGCCATCGTTATTCGTCACCCGCTCTCGGGGGCTCCGAAATTACTGGCAGATCAGGGCTGGATTTCGGCGAGCGTGATCAACGCGGGAGATGGAGCCCACGAGCATCCAACCCAGGCTTTGCTGGATGCGCTTACCATACGCCAAGGTTTAGGACTTTCGACTGACCTAAGTGGGCTAAAGGTTTTGATTGTTGGAGATATTCGCCACTCTCGGGTTGCTAGGTCAAACATCCTGCTTCTGAATCTCCTTGGAGCGAGCGTTACGGTTGCTGGTCCAAAGACCTTGATTCCCGAGGGCATTGAAGAGATGGGGACTCGTACGCTTCATTCCTTTGAGGAGGCGCTCTCGGAAAAACCTGATGTTGTGATGATGCTTCGAGTTCAGAAGGAGCGCATGCAGGGTGAATTCTTCAACTCTCCGGCGGATTACTCGCGTGCATGGAGTCTCGAGGGGCAGCGATTGGCCATGGTGTCAAAGAATGCTCTGATAATGCACCCGGGACCGATGAACCGAGGTTTTGAAATCTCGAGCCAGGCCGCCGATGACCCTAGATCCCAAGTGCTCAAGCAAGTGACAAACGGGGTCGCGGTGCGGATGGCCGTGCTGTATCGCTGCCTGAGTGGGGAGTCGCAATGACATCAATTGTTCTCAAAGATCTGACGCTTCCAAGTGGAGAAGGCGCTGACATCGTGATTTCCGAAGGCGTCATTACGGCGATCGGCAAGTCGTCCGACGTCGGAATCGACTGTGCCGGGCTCCAAGTACTACCTGGGTTTGTCGATGTTCACACTCACCTGAGAGAGCCAGGCTTCGAAGCAAGTGAGACCATCGAATCGGGCAGCAGAGCGGCGGCGGCCGGCGGTTACACCGCGGTGATGGCGATGGCGAACACGCATCCGGTGACAGACACCGCAGAAGTTGCCGACTTCATTTTTGATTCCGGAATCAAGGCAGGTCTCATCGACGTTCAACCCATCGGCTCGGTTACTAAGGGGCTGCAGGGCGAGCAACTTTCTGACATCGTCGGGCTAGCTTCCGCAAGATCGCGGGTGAGAATGTTTAGCGATGACGGAGTTTGCGTATTCAATGAAAACCTGTTGCGTGAAGCACTATTGGCAGTCAAGGAATTTGATGGCGTAATAGCTCAGCACGCCCAGGACCCAACTCTGACGGTCGGCTCTCAGATGAACGCCGGGGCTCTCGCAACCGAACTTGGTCTGGCTGGTTGGCCTGCGTTAGCAGAAGAATCCATCATCGAGCGCGATGCGCTAATTGCCGAAGCTACTGGTTCACGACTACACATCTGTCACCTCACCACTGCAGGGGCAATTGAGGTGGTGCGCTGGGCTAAAAAGCGGGGCATAAACATCACTGCTGAGGTAACCCCGCATCACCTTCTTTTGACGGAGGACCTGGTTCGCAGTTACGACCCGGTCTACAAAGTAAACCCGCCGCTTCGAACCCACGAGGATACCCTCGCTCTAAGGGCGGCGCTACTCGATGGCACTATCGATGTTCTTGGCACGGATCACGCTCCACACTCTGCTGAAAAGAAGCAGTGCGAATGGCAAAACGCGGCATTTGGCATGGTTGGCTTAGAGCATGCGGCATCGGTACTGCAAGAGGTCCTGATCGGACACGGTGGTGACTGGCAGCAATTTGCCAAGATCCTGAGCACCAAACCAGCTCAAATTGCCAGCCTTGCAAACCATGGAAAAATCGAAGTTGGAGCCACTGCCAATCTCGCACTCATCGACCCAAGTGCGAAGCGTCTGATTGAATCCCAAACCCAATCCAAGAGCACCAATAACCCATTCGCAGGAATCACCCTGCCGGGCCAGGTTGTACACACCATTTACCGCGGTCGATTTACAGTCCGGGATACCAAAGTGCAGGACCCGGCATGACTCGCGAACTCATTGGCTTTTTGATGTTGACCGGGGTTGCCGTTATTGCGCTGTTGATCTGGCGCAGCACCCGCAAAAAGAGAGCCCTGCAGGAAACCTTTATCGCCAAACCGTTGCCTGCGACAGGATCTGGTGGATTCAGCGCACTCTATGTATCAACGGTATTTGAGCATCAACCGCTCGATCGAATTTGGGCTCACGGACTGGCCATGCGTGGCAATGCCGAATTACGGGTTGATGACTCAGGTGTCTCGGTGGTCCGCACCGGCGAGGTTGGGTTTTTGATTCCTACGCAGCAGCTTGCGGGGCTCGAAGCGGCATCAGCAACCATTGATAAGGGCGTTGAACGAGATGGTCTGACCGCAATCTTTTGGAAGCTTGGCAACACCGAGGTTATAAGTCACTTTCGGTTCACAAGCCCCGGCGCGAGAAAAGATTTTGAAAAAGAAGTTTCGCTATTGATTGGAGCACAAATTGGATAAGGCTTATCTAGTCCTCGAGAATGGACTGGTTTTTGAAGGGGAGAGCTACGGTACGAAGGGTGAAACTCTTGGTGAGTTAGTTTTCGCAACCGGGATGACCGGTTACCAGGAAACCATCACGGATCCCTCTTACGCTGGCCAGATCGTTGTGCAAACCGCACCACACATCGGCATTGTCGGAACTAATGAGCGAGACGAAGAATCTGCTCGAATCTGGGTCGCTGGCTACGTGGTTCGCGAGCCTTCTCGCATCTCAAGCAATTTCAGAGCCGAGCGTGATTTGTTGCAAGACCTGATCGAGCAGGGGATTGTGGGAATCAGCAACGTCGACACCCGAGCCATCACATTGCAGATTCGAGATGCTGGAGCAATGCGCGCAGGCATTTTCTCAGGGGACTCAATTGGCACCGAGGCTCAAATGCTAGCCAAGGTCACTGCGGCCCCAAAGATGAAAGGAGCCAGCTTCAGCTCTCAGGTGACCACGAGTGAGGCGTACACCGTTTCCGCCGAAGGTAATCGAATTGGCAAGGTTGCTATCTTGGACCTTGGCATAAAGCGCTCCACCATCGAACACCTCGCGGCACGTGGTCTAGAGGTTGAGGTCCACCCAGCAAACGTCAGTGCTGAGCAAATTTTGGCTGGCGACCCCAACGCTGTCTTTTTCTCGAATGGCCCGGGGGATCCGCAGGCGAGCGGGGCGCAGGTTGCCATGCTTCGCGAGGTCTTGCGAAAAGGCGTTCCCTTCTTTGGTATCTGCTTTGGAAACCAGCTTCTTGGCCGCGCGCTGGGTTTTGAAACTTACAAGTTGGCCTTTGGCCACCGCGGTATTAACCAGCCAGTCATGCACGCCGAAACCGGCCGCGTGGAGGTTACTGCCCACAACCACGGCTTTGCGGTTCGGGTTGACGGAGACGAGCAGGATTCGCCCGAGGGCTTTGGACGCGTGCGAGTGAGTCACCGTGGCCTGAACGACCAGGTAGTGGAAGGCCTTGAGTGCCTTGACATCCCGGCATTCTCGGTGCAGTACCACCCTGAGGCGGCTGCTGGACCACACGACAGCCATTACCTATTCGACAAGTTTGTCCGCATGATTCAGGAGCGCAACTAATGCCAAAACGCAATGACATTAAATCCGTACTGGTAATTGGCTCCGGCCCGATTGTGATCGGACAAGCGTGTGAGTTTGACTACTCAGGCACGCAAGCCTGTCGCGTGCTACAGGAAGAGGGGATTCGAGTTATTTTGATCAACTCGAATCCAGCAACCATCATGACCGACCCCGACTTCGCTGATGCTACCTATGTCGAACCGATTACGCCGGAGGTTATCGAGGCAATCATCGAGAAGGAAAGGCCAGATGCCATCCTGCCTACCCTTGGCGGACAAACTGCGCTCAATGCCGCTATGTCACTTTACGAACGCGGCTCGCTTGAAAAGTACAACGTTGAGCTGATTGGTGCCAACGTCGCCGCCATCAATGCCGGTGAGGACAGGCAGATCTTTAAGCAACTAGTGCTGGATGCCGGAGCGGATGTTGCCCGCAGTGTTATTGCCCACAATCTGGAAGAGGTGCTGGCCGGTGCTGCACAGCTTGGTTACCCGATGGTTGTTCGCCCAAGCTTCACCATGGGAGGTTTAGGGTCAGGCTTTGCCTACAACGAAGCTGACCTGATAAGGATCGCTGGGGCTGGGCTGCAGGCATCGCCAACCACCGAGGTATTGCTAGAGGAATCAATCCTGGGTTGGAAAGAGTACGAACTCGAGCTGATGCGCGACAAGCACGACAACACAGTGGTGGTTTGTTCAATTGAAAACTTTGACCCAGTTGGGGTGCACACCGGCGATTCCATAACGGTTGCTCCCGCAATGACCCTCACCGACCGCGAATACCAGAAGCTTCGAGACATCGGAATTGAAATCATTCGCGCGGTGGGTGTGGACACTGGTGGTTGCAACATTCAGTTCGCGGTGGATCCAGTCGATGGTCGAATCATTGTGATTGAAATGAATCCACGTGTTTCAAGATCTTCTGCCCTGGCGTCTAAGGCAACCGGATTCCCGATTGCCAAGATCGCGGCCAAGCTAGCCATTGGCTACACCCTCGATGAGATTCCCAACGACATCACCGGTGTCACGCCAGCGTCTTTCGAACCAACTCTGGACTATATCGTCGTGAAGGCTCCGAGATTCGCCTTCGAGAAGTTCCCTGCTGCCGACACAACACTCACCACAACGATGAAAAGCGTTGGTGAGGCCATGGCAATTGGTCGAACCTTTACGCAGGCACTCCAAAAGGCGCTGCGTTCGCTCGAAAAGCGAGGCAGCTCGTTCCATTGGGGACCGCAGCCGCTATCGGCAACTGAGCTCTTAGACAAAATCAAGACTCCGACTGATGAGCGAGTAGTGCAGCTACAGCAGGCACTTCGTCTCGGAGTTACCGCAGCGCAGGCCTTTGAAGCGACCAAGATTGACCCATGGTTTATCGACCAGGTAGTGCTAATCAACGAGGTTGCCGGCTGGCTCGAATCAACTAAGACCCTGGGTCGGGACGAACTGAAGCGCGCCAAGCAGCATGGCTTTTCAGATGCTCAAATAGCGCAGCTTCGGGGCGTTACCGAAGCTGAGATTAGAGAACTCCGCTACAGCCTTGACCTCAGACCGGTATTCAAAACCGTTGACACTTGTGCCGGTGAATTCCCTGCACTAACCCCTTACCACTACAGCTCATATGAGCAGATGACTGAGGTGCGACCATCGGATCGCAAGAAGGTCGTGATTTTGGGTTCTGGTCCTAACCGCATTGGTCAGGGTGTCGAGTTCGACTACAGCTGTGTTCACGCCGCCTTCGCACTGCGCGATGCCGGTTATGAAACCATCATGATTAATTGCAATCCAGAAACTGTGTCAACCGACTATGACACCTCGGATCGACTCTATTTTGAGCCGTTGACGCTGGAGGATGTGCTCGAGGTTATCCATGCCGAATCGCAATCCGGAGAACTACTCGGTGTGATGGTGCAGCTGGGTGGACAGACTGCTTTGGGATTGGCAAAGGGACTCAAGTCCTACGGGATTCCAATATTGGGCACTACCCCTGAATCAATCGACCAGGCCGAAGAGCGCGGTCAGTTCCAGCAGATTCTGGATCAGGCAGGCCTTCGGGCTCCAGCGAATGGAATCGCAACGAACCTAAAGGAAGCCATTGCGGTTGCAAATCGCATCGGTTACCCGGTTTTGGTTCGCCCGTCATTCGTGCTGGGCGGTCGCGGCATGGAGATCGTCTACGACGAAGCTAACCTGCATGGCTACTTTGACAGAATCGCGAACCACGCCCTGGTAGACAGCGAGCACCCGCTACTAGTCGATAGATTCCTTGACGATGCCATTGAAATTGACATTGACGCCCTCTTTGATGGTGAGCAGCTATTCGTTGGTGGCGTCATGGAGCACATCGAGGAGGCCGGTATTCACTCGGGTGACTCAAGTTGCACCCTTCCGCCAATTACCCTGAGCGAAACCCAGATTGACCGCGTTGCCAAGGCAACTGAAGAAATCGCTCGGGGCTTGGGTGTCAAGGGCCTAATCAACGTTCAATTCGCACTTGCGTCGGATGTGCTCTATGTTCTCGAGGCGAACCCACGAGCCTCCAGAACTGTGCCATTTGTATCAAAGGCGCTCGGCATCACGTTGGCAAAAGCAGCCGCTTTAGTAATGGCCGGCTGGAGCATCCAAAAACTAGTTGCCGAAGGTCATCTTCCGACCCAAGATGGGCGTCACCTCCCAGCCGGTACTCCAATCTCCGTAAAAGAGGCGGTCCTGCCATTCAAGCGATTTGCAACCAGAGACGGGCGCTTCGTCGACTCGCTTTTGGGTCCGGAAATGCGTTCAACCGGTGAGGTAATGGGTATCGATGTTGATTTCCCAACGGCGTTTGCCAAGAGCCAGGCCGGAGCAGGATCTTCACTGCCGGTAAGCGGCACGGTATTCGTGTCGGTTGCCGATCGCGACAAGCCTCAGCTGCTGCTCCCCGTCAGACGGCTTGCTCAGCTTGGCTATCGAATATTGGCGACCGAGGGAACTGCCAAAATGCTTGGTCGGCACGGCATTCAGGCAGAGGCAGTGATTAAGCACTCCAAGGCAACTGAAGGCCAGCGCTCGATCGTGGACATGATTACTGCCGGCGAGGTCGATGTCGTGGTGAATACCCCAAGCGGCGCGGATGCTCGTGTCGACGGCTACGAGATCAGAGCCGCTACCACAGCAGCCGATAAGCCAATCTTCACCACTGCGGCTCAGCTCAGTGCAGCTATTGGCTCATTCGAGCGGGTCCGCGATGGCAGATTCAATGTAAAGCCACTGCAAGAATATGCCCGTGAGCGAAAGGCGATTCTCGGTGGCTAAGTTCTCAACCCGGCTTGAAGAGGCGGTCGCTAAGCACTCTGCGATTTGCATCGGCATTGACCCATCGGAGAGCGAGCTGGATAACTGGGAACTACCGGATTCAGCCGCTGGAGCCCGTGAATATGGTCTTCGAATCATAGATAGTGCTCAAGACCGGTTGGGGATCATAAAGCCTCAGGTTGGCTTTTTTGAGCGCTTTGGTTCGCTTGGTTACCAAACCCTCGAGGAAATTATTCGTGAGGCAAAGGATGCCGGCTTGATTGTGATTGCCGACGCTAAACGTGGAGACATCGGTTCCACAATGCTCGGTTACGCTTCGGCCTGGTTCGGGGATGATTCGCCACTGCGTTCCGATGCGCTAACGGTGAGTGGTTACCTGGGACCGGAATCGCTGCGGGAGACGCTGAATTATGCGCAGGATGTGCAGGGCGGGCTGTTTATCCTCGCCGCAACCAGCAACCCAGAGGCCGCTCAATTGCAGCAGGCTCTGATCGGTGGCAAAACCGTGGCTGCCAATGTGATCGATGCCGCTCGGGATATTGGGCAGGGGGAGATGGGCGTGGTGATTGGTGCGACCCAGGACCTCAATGCCTTCGGCATAAACCACATCACCAAGCAAGACATCGGAATTCCTATCTTGTCCCCCGGATTTGGAGCACAAGGTGCGAGGCTAGAAGACCTAAAGCAAACCTTTGGAGCCTCGTCGCATCGAGTCATTGCATCGATGTCTAGAGAGCTCACTAAAAACGGTCCAGAGCAAGTCGGATTACTTATCGATAAGGCCAAGGCCAAGCTATGACGTTGGTGGTATTGGCCGGGCCAGCCGGGGTGGGCAAAGGCTCAATTGTGCGCTGGATTTTAGAAAACGAGAGCGATTTCATGCTCTCAGTTTCTGCCACGACCAGAGATCCAAGACCAGGCGAGATCGATGGCGTTCACTATCATTTCGTCACCAAGGCGGTGTTCGAGGAACTGATCGCAAACAATCAAATGCTGGAGTGGGCACAGGTGCACGGTAAGCATTTCTATGGCACGCCATTAAATGAGCTGACTCGTGCTGAAGCCGAAGACAAGCACCTACTGTTGGAAATCGACCTCCAGGGAGCCAGGCAGGTTCGGGCAGAGCTGCCGCAAGCGCTAATGATTTTCATAAATCCGCCGAGTTTCGAGGAACTTGAACGCCGTTTGAGATCAAGAGCGACCGAGACAGAAGAGCAAATTCAAACTAGACTTATCACCGCCCGCTCCGAACTTGCAGCTGCGGGGGAGTTTGATTACCAACTGACCAATTTGGACCTAGAGGCTTGCGCCCGCCAGGTCGTAGAATTGGTGCATAACGCCGAAAGAGGATCATGAGCGACAAGCTTGAAGGAATTGTTTACCCACCAATCGATGAGTTGCTGGGCAAGGTTGGCTCGAACTATGAGCTAGTGATCTTCGCGTCAAAGCGTGCTCGCCAGATCAACGAGTACTACAGCGCACTTCACGAGGGCAGCCTGTTCAACTACGTTGGACCACTGGTTGACTCTTCGATCGATGACAAGCCACTTAGCATCGCGCTTCGCGAAGCATACGAGGGCAAGCTCATCAAGAAGTCTGCCAACTAGTTTTTTCTGATGCGCATTCTGCTTGGCATCACTGGCGGAATCGCTGCCTACAAGGCTGCCAACCTAATTCGCGGTCTTAGCGAATTAGGTCATGAAGTTACAGTCGTGCCAACCGAAAATGCGCTTCGATTCATCGGCAAACCAACCCTCGAGGCTCTCAGTGGTCATGCCATAGAGACCGACATGTATCAGGATGTCGCGCAGGTTCGACACGTAGAGCTTGGGCAACAGGCGGACCTCATTTTGATTGCTCCGGCTACAGCGTCCTTTTTGGCTAGGTTTGCCGCTGGTATTGCAGATGATTTGATGCTCAATGCGATTTTGGCATCCAACTCTCCGGTTGTCGTTTGCCCGGCCATGCATACCGAAATGTGGCAAAACCCTGCAACCCAAGCGAACGTCGCAACACTGTCGTCTCGTGGGGTTCGGGTTATGGAACCTGCGTTGGGCCGGCTAACCGGAGATGATTCTGGTCCGGGCAGGCTTCCTGAGGTAGCCGAAATAATTGAGTTTGCGATTGAGGGCCTTTCCCTGAAGGGAAAGCATGTCATCGTGACAGCCGGCGGGACCCGCGAACCAATCGACTCGGTCCGCTACATCGGCAACTCCTCTTCCGGGCGAATGGGGATCGAATTGGCGAAGGCGGCCAGGAATGCCGGCGCTGTCGTTTCTCTCATTGCAGCCAACATCGATTTGCCGCTACCAAAGGGGATTGCGGTGACTCGAGTGAGTAGCGTAGATGAGCTTGAACTAGCCATGGATCGTGAATGCGACGTAATGATTATGGCTGCAGCGGTGTCTGACTTTCGGGTGCAAAATCCATACCTGGGAAAACTCAAGCGTTCGGCTGGTTTAAATCTAGAGCTCACTCCAACCAAGGACCTCATAGCTAATTACGCAGCAAATCACCCAAACTCAATACACATTGCATTCGCGCTTGCTGAAGAGACGCAGGAACGTCTCATCGAAATTGCTCGAGGCAAGCTCTGGGACAAATCGGTCACGGCAGTCATCGGTAACTCATTCGAATCACTCAGTGGTGAAAACACTTTGGTGCAGTTTGTGACCAAAGAAGACGCCATCGAACTCTCTGGAACTAAAACCGAGGTAAGCAAGTCGATCATCCAAATGGTTTCCAAGCTAATCCGCTAGTCAGCAACTAAACTTGCGGCATGACGCTACGCACTTTTACCTCTGAATCTGTAACCGAAGGTCATCCAGACAAAATCTGTGACCAAATCAGTGACACCATCCTTGATGCCATGCTCGAGCAGGATCCAGAGGCGCGCGTCGCCGTTGAGACCTTGGTAACCACAGGCCTGGTTCACATCGCCGGAGAGGTAACAACTAGCGGCTACGTCGAGATACCGCAGCTTGTTAGACAAAAACTCATCGACATTGGCTACAACTCATCGCAAATTGGGTTCGATGGCAACAGCTGTGGCGTCTCAGTTTCGATCGGGGCGCAGTCACCGGATATTGCTGGCGGGGTAGATGACGCGCTGGAATCTAGAGCAGGGTCGGAAGACGAAGACTCCAGGCTCGGTGCCGGTGATCAAGGCATGATGTTTGGTTACGCAACCAATGAATCATCCGTCTTGATGCCCACTCCTATCCTGCTGTCACACCGCATAACCGAGCGTCTGAGTGCAGTGCGCAGGGAGCTAAATAACGGCTTGATACGTCCAGATGGCAAAGCTCAGGTCTCGGTGAGATATGACGGGGTAACTCCGGTTTCGATTGACACCGTTGTGCTATCGACTCAGCACCACCCGGATGTCACCCAAGATGATCTCGCCAGGCTGGTGTTGGAACAAGTTATCCAACCCGTGCTAGCCGATTCGGGCTTGAGTTACGAAGAGACCAAATTCTTTATTAATCCATCTGGCCGTTTTGTGATTGGTGGGCCCCAGGGTGACGCAGGGCTTACCGGCCGGAAAATAATTGTCGACACCTACGGCGGCATGGCTCGTCACGGTGGTGGCGCATTCAGCGGCAAGGATCCTTCGAAGGTGGATCGATCCGCTGCCTATGCCATGCGTTGGGTTGCGAAAAACATCGTTGCGGCGCAATTGGCCGACAGGGCAGAGATCCAGGTGGCATACGCCATCGGAGTTGCTAAACCGGTAGCCGTTTTCGTCGAAACTTTCGGAACCGAGAAGGTTGACACCGCGAGCATTGAGCGTGCGGTTCACGAGGTGTTTGACCTTAGGCCTGCTGCGATTATTCGCGAGCTAGATCTCAAGCGCCCCATCTATGCCAAGACCGCCGCCTACGGGCACTTTGGTCGAGAGCTAGCGGAATTCACCTGGGAACGCACCGACCGTGCAGATGCTCTTCGCGAGGCAGCGGGCCGCTAAATGAGCAGCTACGCGAGCGTAGTTGTCGAATCCGATTTACTTCAGCTGGATCGCGAATTCGATTTCCTGGTGCCGGATCAGCTCAAGAGCTTGGTTCGGGTTGGCCAGCGGGTCAAATTTCAACTGGGTAGAACCAAGAAATTAGCCACCGGCTTCATCTCAAAGCTGCCAGCGACAAGCTCTTTCGCGACTTCCGAGCTTGTGGAAATAGTCGATTTAGAACCCGTGGTGAGCAGCGAGATCTTCAACCTTGCAAGACAGGTCGCCAATCGCCAGGCGGTTGCCCTAGGGGAGATTTTGCAACAGGCGGTGATTGAGCACATGCCAAGAATTCCTAAGCCCGCGATAACCGAATTCCTATACACACCCCACCCTTTGCCGGAATTGCCCGGAGTTGAACAGCTGGCCGACCGCTGTGCGGTCCTGACCTCGGCAAGATCGATCACATTCAACGGTCATCGTTTTCCAGATTGGTGCTGGCTGTTTGCCAAGGCAGCCATCGAGAGCGTCGAAGCTTTAAAGTCGGCGATCTTCGTGCTTCCAGAGCGGGATCAAATTGTGCAACTGGCTGAACTCTTTGCGGCTTTAGGGCTGTCTGAACTAACTACGACCTGGCTACCGGGGGCTAAGAAATCTGAGCGCTTCACCAATTTCCACAGGGCACTCGGTCGAGAATTCTCAATTGTGATTGGCAGTAGATCCGCAATCTACGCACCAACTCGGAACCTAGGGCTGATAGCCGTATTCGACGATGGCGATGATTCACTTAGGGAACAGGGATCGCCCTATACGCATGCAAGAGAAATCGCCCTCATGCGGGCTGGTAGCAATGTGAAGCTTCTTTTTGCGGCAAACTATCGCTCGCTCGAGGTGCAGCGTCTGGTGGAGATCGGATATCTGAGGGACTTCGCGGTAAAACTTCCTCCCGCCCGAATCTCTTTTTCAGCCCCCGCCCAAAGACTTGATGCAGCCAGCTTCAAACTAATGCGAGAGGCCCTTGAGCAGGGGCCGGTTCTGGTGTTGATTCCGCGCAAGGGGAACTCTGCGACCGTTTATTGTGGCGGCTGTGACGAGCGGTTGACTTGCTCGAAGTGCAAGGGTCCGATTTGGGAGACCGAAAAGGGTGAGTATCGCTGCAGGGTTTGCCAGGGCATCTCCCACAGCTGTGCCAAATGCGGTTCTAGCAAGCTTCGTAGGGGTCGAACCGGCAGCACCCGAACCGCGGCCGAGTTTGGAAAAGCATTTCCGGGCATCGCAATCTCCGAAATGACCTCCGATACCAAAGCGGTGGCCGTCAAAAAGAATAAGCACCTGGTCTTAGCCACCCCAGGCTCTGCCCCTCGGGTGGCCAATGGCTACGCAGCTCTTTTGATTTTGGATCCAGATGTTTGGCTGGCGATGCCGGTACTACGCTCCGAACAGACCGCGATTAGGGACTGGGTGGAAGCCATAGAACTGCTTTCGGACAGCGGTAGAGCGCATATTGCCGGATTGGACTCCGATTTAGGGCAGGCAATTTCACTTGGGCAACACCGAGAATTAGCCAGCACTGCGCTACGTGAAGTGAATTCCCTAGCGCTGCCGCCGGCGGCTCGCGTGGCGACGCTAGAAGGTAATCAGGAGACAATCGCGAGCGCGCTGGATGCTGTCACGAAACTCGGCGCGGCGATATTACGAAGTAATTTGGCGGAAAGCGCCTCGGCCCTGATTCGCTTCAGTTACAGCCAGGGTCCGGAGATTTCGACTAGCCTCAAGGCCTTAGCGCTAAAGACAAATGCTCGGTTAGTCGGAGCCAATAAACGACGTGGTCTAAAGATTGTCATGGACGATCCGGCGGCGCTCTAGGTGAGGTTTAGATGAAACTAATTTTTGCGGGCACCCCCGAAAACGCAGCTTTAGGCCTTGAGCTTGCGGCCAAGCATCACGAAGTGGTGCTGGTGATAACTAGGGAGGATGCCGAACTCGGAAGGAAGCGCATCCTCACGCCTTCCGCCGTTGCACAAAAAGCTGAGCAATTGGGATTACCGGTTCTGAAGGCAAATCGAATCAAGGCTGAGCAAATCGACGCGATTAAATCCGCTGGTGCGGACCTGGCGCTGGTAATCGCCTACGGAAGTTTGATACCGCAGCCCGCGCTGGATGAGCTGAGGTGGTGGAACATCCACTTCAGCCTGCTACCGCTTTGGCGCGGTGCATCGCCGCTGCAGCAGTCAATCAGAACGGGTGGGCTCGGCGCAGGCGTAACGCTTTTCGAACTGGATTCCGGAATGGATACCGGTGCGATAGTTGCCCAGCTGCCAATTGAACTTGGCGAAAACGAGACTACGGGTGAGGCACTCACTAGGTTCACGAAAGCCGGAATTGAACTGTTTCAAACCGCATCGGCCACCGACATCCCACCAGAGCCGCAAAAGGGAGTGCCGAGCATGGCACCAAAAATCACCAGGGCCGATGCTCGGCTTGACCTTGAGCAAAGTGCAATCGAAGTCCATCGCGCTGTCATGGCCTTTAATCCAGAGCCAATGGCCTGGGTTGAACACAAAGGTAATCCAATTCGAATAATCAGCACTAAATCACTGAGTGAAAAAAACTCGGCGGAAGCCGATAGAAGGGTGGGTAAAGTCACCCGCGTCGCAGATCGCGTGACACTGGAGTGTGGTAACGGCAGCCTGCTTGAGTTAGCAATGGTGCAACCTGCCGGAAAGCAGCCGATGTCGGCTGCTGATTGGCTTAGGGGTCTAGATGGAGAGGTTCAACTTGCCTAATCCCAGAATGGTCGCCATCGAACTCTTGGCCAGAGTTTCCGAGAGCGACAGCTACATAAATTTACTGCTGCCCGGTTTTCTCACAAAGGCTCAGGTCCCAGATTCCGATCGTGGACTGGTTCAGGAGTTGAGCTACGGGACGCTGCGCTGGCAACTGCAATACGACAGCTTCATCGATCACTTCACCGCCGGCAAAACGCTCTCTCCCAAGCTTCGCATCGCGATAAGACTTGGCATGCACCAACTGTTCAGAATGCGCGTCCCAGCCCACGCCGCAATTCATGAAACAGTGGAATTGGTCAAGAGCTTTGAGCGCAGCGCGGCCGGCATGGCAAACGCAGTGCTTCGAAACGCAGACCGTGCCGGATTCGACAATCTGCTAGCTGAATGCATCAAGGGCATGCGTCCCGAGGAGGTCTTGGCAATTCGCTACTCTCACCCGGCTTGGGTAATCAGTGCGTTGCGAAGTGCACTCGAACTAGATGGCAAGCAAGAACAACTCGAAGCGCTGCTTACCGCCAATAACGAGACCCCGATCATCAACCTAGCGGCGTTGCCGAACACCAAGGCCGCAGACTATTTACGCAGTCAAGGCTTGCAGCCTGGACAAGCTGCACCAACAGGCTTTTTGGCCTCCGGCAATCCCGAGACCTTTTTGTCAACAGCTGGAGTGAGGGTCCAGGACCAGGGCTCACAGCTAGTTGCCCTGGCCCTGCTAGAGGTTGCCGACAAGTCGGGACGGTGGCTGGACATGTGCTCCGGACCCGGCGGTAAAGCCGCCATGCTGCAGGCCGGAATCGCAGCCGGCGGGGGAGTGCTGGACTGTCTTGAGCCAATTCCCGCTCGAGCCGACCTGGTTAAGCAAGCGTTGAATCCAGATCTGCCCGGAAATGTCAAAGTCGGCTATGGGCAACAGGCCCCTGCAAATAGTTATGACGCAGTTTTATTGGATGCGCCCTGCTCTGGACTGGGTTCGGTCAGAAGAAAACCAGAATCGCGCTGGAGAAAAACCACCGAGCAACTTTCGGGACTCACCAAGATTCAGACCGAGCTGCTCGATGCCGCCACGCTTGCCCTAAAACCCGGCGGCTACCTGCTCTATTCGACCTGTTCGCCGCTGGTTATTGAAACCAACACTCAAATCAAACAGCTGCTGGAAAACCATCCCGAACTGGAGTTGATTAACGCCAATGAGGTGCTGAATAAAATCTCACCCGCCCTTTCGATGTCGACCAACCGAAAGACTGCACAGCTATGGACACACCTGCACGCCACTGATGCGATGTTTATCGCAATCCTGCGCAAGAAGTAAGCTCGCAACATGAAGATTCACCCGTCGATCCTCAGCGCTGATTTCGCCAATCTGGAATCTGAGCTAGCGACCATCTCACAAGCAGATGCGGCACACGTCGATGTCATGGACAATCACTTTGTGCCGAACTTGACACTCGGGCTGCCGATTGTCTCTCGACTCTTTGAGGTTTCTAAGCTTCCGTTAGATATTCACCTAATGATTTCGGACCCCGATCGCTGGGCACCTGCCTACGCAGAGCTGGGATGCGATTCGGTGACCTTTCACCTCGAAGCCGCCAAGGACCCTCTGGTATTAGCCAGGCGCATCAAAGCGATTGGTTCAAGAGCTGCCATCGCCATCAAACCAAATACTCCTTTCTCGGAGGTGGAGGAGTTGCTACCCGAAATTGACATGCTATTGGTCATGACGGTTGAGCCTGGTTTTGGAGGTCAAAAGCTAATTCCAGAGACTGTTTCTAAAGTGAGCCAGGCAAAACAGGCCTCCCAAAACCTCGGCCTGTCGATTGCCATCCAAGTCGATGGTGGGGTCACCGAGTCAAACATCGGGCAGCTAGCTGATGCCGGAGCTGATGTCTTTGTGGCTGGAAGTGCAGTGTTCAAAGCCGAAAACCGCAACCTAGAAATTACAAAGCTCAGGGATCTAGCCCACGCCCACTAGCGTTAGGGCGGTAACCTAGAGCCATGAAATCCTTTGACCAGCTCTTTCAAGAGCTCAGCATTCGCAACCAGGAGCGCCCGCAGGGGTCTCGCTCGACCGAATTGCTCGAGCAGGGAGTTCATGCGATCGGCAAGAAGGTTGTCGAGGAGGCCGCAGAGGTTTGGATGGCGGCAGAGCACGAATCAGACGAACAGCTCGCACTTGAGGCCTCGCAACTGATTTACCACCTGCAACTAATTTTGATTGCCAGGGGCATTCCACTTTCGAAGCTAGAGGAGCAACTCTGATGCTTAAGGTTGCGGTTCCCAACAAGGGAATTCTTTCCGATTCAGCAATTTCCATGCTTAAGGAGGCTGGTTACGCCGTCAGACGCGACTCTGCCGAGTTGCACCTTGTGGATGAGCAGAACCAGATCGAATTCTTCTACCTGCGCCCTCGCGATATCGCTACTTACGTTGGCTCAGGCTCCCTAGATGTCGGACTAACCGGACTCGATCTTCTGAAGGATGCTCAATCAAAAGCGGATGAGGTGGCGGATCTCGGCTTTGGCGGTTCAACATTTAGGTTTGCTGCGCCAATTGATTCGGGCTTTGCAACCGTGAAGGACCTGCAGGGCAAGCGCCTTGCCACGGCCTACCCAAACCTTATTTCTGACTACCTTGCCGAACAGGGTGTCAGCGCCCAGATTGTTAAGCTGGATGGCGCAGTGGAATCCGCGGTGAAACTTGGGGTTGCCGATGCGGTGGCTGATGTGGTTTCAACTGGAAACACCCTGCGCAAGGCGGGATTGGCGATTTTTGGACCGGTCATCCTCAAGTCCACGGCTAGGTTGATTTGCGCACCAGGCAAGGCAAATGAGGCTGCAAAGCTGTTGCGCAGACTCCAGGGTGTAATTGTGGCGCGAGAGTACGTCATTTTTGATTATGACTGCCCGGTAGAGCTAGTTGAAGCGGCCAGCAAGCTGACTCCGGGAATTGAGTCGCCAACCATCTCGCCACTGGCTGATCAGAATTGGGTCGCGGTTCGTGCATTGGTCAAGGCTGATCAGACCAACCAAATCATGGATCAGCTCTACGAAATTGGGGCTCGAGCTATTTTGGTAAGCGCGATTCACGCCGCGAGAATCTAGTGCCGGCAATTCGGGTAATTCCCTGCCTTGATGTTGCTGCGGGGCGAGTGGTCAAGGGCGTTAACTTTCAGAATCTAAAAGACTCTGGTGACCCAGTGGAACTTGCCAGTCGCTATTACCTGCAGGGTGCCGATGAAGTGACTTTTCTAGATGTGGCAGCGACTAACGAGAATCGTGGCACCACGATGGACATGGTCACCAGGTGCGCTGAGCAGGTATTCATTCCGCTCACCGTGGGCGGCGGTATTCGTGAGGTTGAGGATGTCTCGCGTTTGCTGGAAAGTGGTGCTGACAAGGTGTCGGTTGGCTCAGCCGGAATTAGAAGACCTGCGCTACTTTCGGAAATTTCTGCAGAGCATGGTAATCAGGTCCTAGTGATTTCCTTGGATATCAAGCGGGCAAATACTCCATCGGGCTTTGGCGTGACTTCAAATGGCGGCCGAGAACTTACCGACTTGGATGCCCTGGCATGGGTGCGCCAGGTGCAGGACCTCGGTGCCGGCGAACTGCTGGTTAACAGCATCGATGCCGATGGCACTCGAGACGGCTTTGACCTGGAGTTAATTACCCGAATCAAGGAGATCTCCAGCGTCCCGGTTATCGCATCGGGTGGAGCTGGCAAGTTGGAACACTTTGTGGCGGCTGCCAACGCAGGGGCTGACGCCTTGCTTGCGGCCAGCGTCTTTCACGATGGCTTGCTTACTATTGCAGACGTGAAACAAAGTATGCAGGCTGCTGGTTTAGAGGTGAGATGAGAAAGCTAGATCTGAGCAAGGTGAAATTTGACGCAAGTGGCCTAGTTGCCGTAATCGCTCAGGATGTCACATCCAAAGAAGTTTTGATGCTGGCATACGCCTCGCGTGAGACTCTGTTGGAGACCCTTGAGACCGGCAAGATGGTTTACTTTTCGAGATCTCGAAACCAGCGTTGGCTAAAGGGGGAGACTTCGGGCAATTTTCAGGAAGTAGTTGACCTGAGTCTGGACTGCGATGGAGACACGGTGCTAGCCCAGGTAAAGACCCAGGGTCCCGCCTGCCACAACGGCACCGAGACTTGTTTTGAGGAGAACTGATGCTGAGCCTTGATCAGGTCTTGGAACTCTCCCAGGACTACAACGTAATTCCAATCAGTAAGAGACTTTTTGCCGGCACCGAGACCCCGCTGGGTATTTACCAAAAGCTTTGCGACCAGAGACCTAACACATTCCTTTTGGAATCGGCGGAGCAGGGCGTTTGGGGTCGCTACTCATTTATCGGCGTTCGATCTCGTGGTCAATTAGTAGCGGATGAGGTTTCGGTGACCTGGACTTCCGAACACAGCGCCTTGCCCGTTGGCGAATTACCCCAAGATCCACTTGATGCCCTCGAAGCGCTGCAGTCGAGCTGGCACTCTACGCCGGTGGATTTCCCGCTGAGCTCAGGCCTGGTTGGATTCGTTAGCTGGGGAGCGGTAAACCTTTTGGAGAAGCTACCAAGCAACAAGCCGGCTGACTATGAGATCCCGCTCTTGGCTTTCAATCAGTTCAGCCAAATGATCGTGATGGATCACCTCAGTGCAGAGCTGATTTTGGTTGGAGTGGTGTTCGTTGATGGATCCGACCTGGGAGCCAACTATCACCAGGTTGTATCCGAAATGGCCGAGGTCGAGAGCGCTCTGCGCGAGCCAACACCGGCGCTGATCTCCGAGCCCAACTGGCCCCAGGCGGAGTTCACTAAACGCACAGCCGAGCAAGACTTCCTAGATCAGGTAGATCGAGCAAAGCACCACGTGAGGTTGGGGGATGTTTTCCAGGTGGTGCTCTCTCAACGCTTCGACCAAGAGGTAAAGGTCGATGCGATCGAGGTCTATCGCGCCCTGCGAGCATTGAACCCGAGCCCCTACATGTACCTAACTCGTTGGCAGGATGCGGCTGGTGACTTCACGATTGTGGGTTCAAGCCCTGAGGCTCTGGTAAAGGTTTCCCAAGGCAAGGCCATCATGCACCCAATCGCTGGCTCGAGGCCAAGGGGTGTGGACACCTCCTCCGACATCAGATTGGCGGAGGAGCTTTTGGCAGATGCCAAAGAGCAAAGCGAGCACCTGATGCTGGTAGACCTTGCGAGAAATGACTTGCTCAAGGTATGCGACCCAGCGAGTTTGCAGGTGACAGAATTCATGCAAATTCATCGGTTCAGCCACATCATGCACCTGGTGTCAACCGTCGAGGGAGAGCTTCGCAAAGATCAGGGACCGGTCGCAGCCCTTAGAGCCACCTTCCCAGCCGGGACACTGTCTGGTGCACCTAAGCCAAGGGCCCTGGAGATAATTCACGATCTGGAACCAAGCTACCGAGGTCTCTTTGGCGGTGTAGTCGGTTACTTTGACTTCCGAGGCAATACCGACCTAGCGATTGCGATCCGTACCGCCTTTATTCGCGATGGCGTGGCCAGAATTCAGGCTGGGGCTGGCATTGTTTTAGATTCTGTGCCCCAGAGCGAATACGCCGAGACCGGTGCAAAGGCTGCGGTCATGCTGAAGGCAATCGCAGCAGCGAATGCGATGGGCAATGCGCGCTAAAAACTTCACGATTGCGGCCAGTATTGCCATCTGCTGGGTTTTGGTAAACCTGCCGTGGTTAGTGGTTGGGACCGAAGAGTTCACCGGTGGTCAACTGGTGCCGGTATTGAATTTACTGCCGGCCATAGCGCTAACCGCTTTGTTCATCTCCCTTTACGGGAAATTTCGACGCAGCTTGCTGATAGCAGTAGCAGTCATTTTGGCGCTTGGGGGTTACCTTACGATCACCACTGATTTGGCGCAGAGCTCGGTTGTAATCGCTGAACTGGAGCGTCTCAGCGGTGTAATGAATGCCCAGTCGCACGAGGCAGGTGTTGCGGTGAATGACAGCTGGGCGCGAATAGCCACCTTTGCTGCGGCAGTGGTCGCAGCGGTGATCACATTGTTTGGCTTGCGAGCCAAATCAACTGCTGCAGTCAGGCGGCCAGCAGCAGCGGAGTCCAGCGACAACCGCTCGCTGTGGGATGAACAGAACTGATGCTTGCTAGACTCTAGAGGTCGAAAGAGAACAATATGTCACAGCACTCAACTGATCCTGGCCACGGCAACTCGGTAGCGTCTTGGACCACCGTGATTATCGTCATCGTTGCTTTTAGCATCGGAACCTTGTTCTTCTGGCTAGACAATGCTGCGATGGTATGGGCCTCTGCAGTGCTCGCGGTTGCTGGCCCTGCAGTTGGCTGGCTGCTAAAGCGCGCAGGTTACGGTGTCGGCGGCGAGCACACCAAAGCTCACTAGTGCTCAATCAACTCTTTGACGCAGCACTAGCAGCATCTCAAAGACGAGAGCGCACCATCAGCGAGCAAAATCTGCTCGATCAAATCTCACTACTTCCCAAGCCGGTCGATGTCTACGCCGCGTTGGAGAAGTCCAGCCACATCAAGCTGATTGCGGAAATCAAAAGACGCAGTCCGTCACGAGGATTTCTAGCCGAAATCCCTTCGGCGGCTGACCAGGCAAGGCTCTACCAGGACTCGGGTGCTCACGCGATTTCGGTTCTCACCGAAGAATCGGGTTTCGGTGGCACGCTGGATGACTTGGCGGCGGCAAGATCGGCCGTACGAATTCCATTGCTACGCAAAGATTTCATCAGCACCGAGTATCAGATTCTTGAGGCCAGAGCTGCGGGAGCCGACTTCATCCTGTTGATCTTGGCATGGCTGACAAAAGAGCGATTCCTTGCTCTTCAAGAGTTTGCAAACCAGTTGGACTTGGGGGTTTTGGTTGAGACTCATACGCTCGCCGAAATAGCGATTGCCAACGAGGCTGGCTCGAGATTAATTGGAATTAACACCCGCGATTTGCAAACTTTCAAAACAGACCTTGGTCTTTTTGAGCAAATGGTTCAAACGCTCAACCCTGATGCCATCAAAGTGGCTGAATCATCGGTCAAGGCAGTAGCGGATGTTGTCCGGTATCGAAATGCAGGCGCAGATGTCGCACTGGTGGGAGAAGCACTTGTCACCGCGGATCCGAGCATTTTGATCCCAGAGTTCACAAGTGTTGCTTAGGATTTAGGGCATGCAAACTAATCTTCGTTCTCAGGCTGGGCCATACTTCGGCGAATTCGGCGGGAGATTTGTGGCAGAACCCCTCATCGCAGCGCTTGATGAACTTGAGGCTACCTATGAGGCGGCTAAGGCCGACCCAAGTTTTGCAGTCGAACTTGCGCAGCTGCACAAGAACTACACCGGACGTCCTTCCATCATCACCGAGGCACCGAGGTTCGCAAAAGAATTTGGTGACTTTCGCATTTTTCTCAAGCGCGAGGACCTAAATCACACTGGAAGTCACAAGATCAACAACGTGATGGGGCAAGCGCTACTCGCCAAACGCATGGGCAAAAAGCGCATCATTGCCGAAACCGGTGCCGGCCAGCACGGTGTTGCCAGCGCAACGGCTGCTGCCTACTTTGGGCTGGACTGTGTGGTCTACATGGGCGAAGTCGATACCGAACGCCAGGCTTTGAATGTCGCGAGAATGAAATTGCTCGGCGCACAGGTGATTCCAGTAACCACCGGGTCCCGGACCCTAAAAGATGCCATCAACGAGGCGCTGCGTGATTGGGTAGCGAATGTCGACAGCACACACTATCTACTTGGGACTGTGGCCGGTCCGCACCCATTCCCGACCATGGTGAGAGACTTTCACTCCGTGATCGGCATCGAGGCGAGAGCCCAAATGCTAGAGCTGACCGGCCGGTTGCCGGATGCGGTAGCAGCCTGCATCGGCGGTGGCTCAAACGCCATCGGCATCTTTCATCCGTTCCTGGATGATCAGGAAGTTGCGCTCTGGGGATTTGAAGCCGCCGGTGATGGCATTGACACCCCAAAGCACGCGGCGACGCTCTCGAAGGGCCGCCCAGGCGTGCTGCACGGCGCAAGGTCGTACATGCTTCAGGACGAGGATGGCCAAACCATGGAATCTCATTCCATCTCCGCGGGCCTTGACTACCCGGGCGTCGGGCCAGAACACTCCTGGCTGAAAGACCTTGGGCGCGCAAACTACTTCGGCATCAGCGATGCCGAGGCGATGAACGCCATGCGACTTCTGTCGCAAACCGAGGGCATAATCCCGGCGATCGAAACTGCTCACGCGCTTGCTGGCATCAAGCATCTATCGAACGTGCTACCTGCCGGTGCTCACATCTTGGTTAACCTCTCCGGTCGCGGCGATAAAGACATGGAGACCGCCGGACGTTACTTTGGATTGCTGGGGGACAAGTGAGCATTACTAACGAAGTTTTAGAGCGGAATCGTGTCTCCGGCAGAGGAACGCTAGTCGGCTACTACCCAGCGGGCTACCCAACCAAACAAGACAGCATCGACTCGCTTGTTGCCATGGCCGAAAACGGCTGCGACATTCTGGAAATCGGCGTCCCCTACAGCGATCCGGTCATGGATGGGTTGGTGATTCAACAGGCTACCGAAGAGGCGATTGCCAATGGCTTCAAACTGCGCGAGCTTTTCGAGATCATTAGAGGCGTGCGTGAAAAGGTTGCCACTCCGCTTTTGGTTATGAGCTACTGGAATCCTGTGCTTTCGTATGGAGTCGAGCGATTCAGCGAAGACCTCATGGCCGCTGGTGCGCAGGGAATGATTACTCCGGATTTGATTCCGGATGAAGCCAAGGACTGGATTGAACTATCGGATCGGCACGATTTGGACCGAGTATTCCTAGTCGCGCCATCCAGCTCCGACGAGCGGGTTGCGAATAACTCCAAATCCTCTAAGGGCTTTGTTTATTCGGTCTCAACCATGGGTATCACGGGGGAGAGAGCCGAACTTGACAGACTGGCTCGTTCGGTTGTTTCACGAGTCAAGAACTTGGGAACAACGCCTACCTGCGTCGGAGTGGGCATCTCGACCGCTGACCAGGTGCGAGAGGTGAACAGCTACGCCGATGGCGCGATTGTCGGCACGGCATTTGTAAAGTCCTACCAGCAGGGTGGTTTGCAGGGTCTGGTGGCTAAGACCAAAGAGCTTGCCGGCGGATTAGGATAGGGCAGTGAGTTTTCTAGCCAGCATTCCATCGCCTGAGATCAGTTTTATCGATCTTGGTCCGCTCCGCATTCATTTCTATGCACTATTCATTCTCACCGGTATCGTGATTGCGTCCTGGTTGGCTGATAGCAGACTGCATGCGCGCGGAGCTGAACGGGGATTGTTTCTTGACATCGCGTTATGGGCGGTTCCAGCTGGAATCATCGGTGGACGCTTTTACCACGTAATCACCCACCCGAACGATTACTTCTACGCGGGCGCTGACCTGCTAGCCGTCTTCCGAATCTGGGAGGGTGGCATGGCCATCTACGGAGCGCTGCTATTCGGTGCCGTTGGAGTCTGGTATGGAGCAAAGCAGGCCGGCTTGAATTTCTGGTCGGTGGCGGATGCGGTAGCACCGGGACTTTTGATTGCGCAAGGCATCGGGCGGCTTGGAAACTACTTCAATCAAGAGCTATATGGTCTTCCGACTGATCTGCCGTGGGGGCTGGAGATTCCGTTTGGCAATCCCGCATACCCGGCTGGACTGCCGGCAGGTTTGACCTTTCACCCAACTTTCCTATACGAAATGATTTGGAACTTCGCGGCCGCTGGACTTCTCATTTTCCTAGGAAAGCGCCTGCAATTGCAGTGGGGTAAGCAGCTTGCCGTCTATTTCATTCTGTATTCCACCGGACGACTTTGGGTAGAAAGTATCAGAATCGACCCAAGTGAGATTATTCTTGGACTACGAGTAAATATCTGGTCAGCGTTGATCGGAATTGCCATCGGAGTGACCCTCCTGATTGTTCAGTCCCGCCGCCACCCCGGCCTAGAACCGAGCATCTGGCTTGAAGGCCGTGAACCTGTCGCGGCGTCGGCAAACAAGCCGAGCAAGACAGTAAAAGAGCCAACAGAAAACTAGTTTTTGCCACCTGGGCCGAAGATGTCCCTTTTGATTATTCGATAGGAGACATGCATGCCGGCCATTAGCCCATTTCAGCGCTTTAACGCGGGTCCTGCCGCGCAGGGACTTTACGACCCAAATGCTGAAAAGGACGCCTGCGGTCTTGCCATGGTGGCAACCCTCAGGGGGACCCCTGGTCACGACATCGTGGATATGGCACTGTCTTCGCTACGTAACCTCGAGCACCGCGGCGCCGTTGGATCCGACGCTGGCACCGGAGACGGCGCTGGAATTCTCACCCAGCTTCCAGATCGCTTTTTTCGAAAGACACTGGAATTTGAGCTTCCAAAGCTGGGCTCTTACGGAGCCGGCTTAGTCTTCCTCTCCGAAAAAGAAGCAGCGGGAGATAAGGCGAAGTTTGCAAAAATTGCCGCCGAAGAAAAGCTGTCGGTGCTGGGTTGGCGCACGCCGCCGACCAGACCAGAGGTTTTGGGTGATCTGGCACGTGCTGCCATGCCATTGATTGAGCAGGTATTCGTGGCGGCGATCGATGAGGCTACTGGCCTTGAGCTCGAGAGACGGCTATTCCGCCTTCGCAAGCGAAGTGAGCGGGAGATTGGGATCTATCACCCCTCGCTATCGATGCGAACCATGGTCTACAAAGGCATGGTCACCACATTGCAGCTTGAGCCCTTCTACCCAGATCTATCCGACGAAGATTTCGAATCTCAGCTCGCGCTGGTGCACTCTAGATTCTCAACAAACACCTTCCCATCCTGGCCGCTGGCTCACCCGTTCCGCTTCATCGCGCACAATGGTGAGATCAACACCGTAAAGGGCAATGCCAACTGGATGCGAGCTCGCGAGTCGCAGCTCAAGAGCGAAGTTTTGGGAAACATCGAGCAGCTGAAGCCGATTGTTACGCAGGGCGCTTCTGACTCGGCAACCTTTGATGAGGTGCTCGAACTGTTGGTGCTATCCGGTCGTTCCCTTCCGCACGCCATGATGATGATGATTCCAGGCGCTTGGGAGAAGCAGCTCGACTTGGATCCACAGCTTCGAGACTTTTTTGAATATCACTCCATGATCATGGAGCCCTGGGATGGACCGGCTGCGGTGGTCTTCACCGACGGCACGCTCGTTGGAGCGACGCTAGACCGCAACGGACTGCGTCCAGGTCGCTTCGTAGTAACCGAGGATGGGTTCATCATTCTTGCTTCCGAAATCGGTGTTGCAAACATTCCGGCCGAGAAGATCGTCCGCAAGGGTAGGCTCCAGCCCGGCAAGATGTTTTTGATCGACACCGCAGCGGGACAGATCATCGAGGATGAGCAAATCAAGAGCGAGGTTGCGGCAGCTCAACCTTGGGGAGCTTGGCTCGAAGAGAACATGATTAACCTGCGCGACCTGCCGGAGCGTGAGCACATTCGCTACTCCAGTTCCTCGGTTAATCGTCGTCAGCGAGTCTTCGGCTACACCGAAGAGGATCTAAAAGAATTTATTGCCCCGATGGCCCGCTCCGGTCAGGAGCCGATTGGTGCGATGGGTACTGACACCCCGATTGCAGCCATCTCGCAGCACTCGAGGCTTTTGTTCGACTACTTCACCCAGCAGTTCGCTCAGGTGACCAACCCGCCGCTAGACGCGATTCGCGAAGAGGTGGTCACCTCCATGACAGCGTCAATCGGGCCTGTTTTGAACCTGCTGGATGCTACCCCTGAGCACGCCAAGCAGTTGGTGATGGACTTTCCAATTCTCACCAACGATGAGATCGCCCGCATCAAGCACATCGACAAGGGCAACAACATCGGCAAGGCAGTAACAATCTCGGCGCTTTACCGCGTTGACGATGGGGCTGAAGCGCTCGAAGAACGTCTTGCTGAAATGGCATCCGAGGTCGATGAAGCGATTGCCGCCGGGACTACTTTTATCATCATCAGTGACCGCGATTCAAACCGAGAACTTGCCCCGATCCCGTCGCTATTGGCTTTGAGCAGCGTTCACCACCACCTGATTCGTAAGGGAACCCGCCTGCAGGCTGGCTTGGTTGTCGAGTGTGGTGATGCCCGAGACGTGCACCACGTGGCGACACTGATTGGATATGGCGCATCCGCCATCAACCCATACCTTGCCCTTGAGACCGCTGAGGACTTGGTCGTAAAGGGCCTGATCACCGGCATCACTCCAGAGCGTTCCAGCAAGAACATGGTCAAGGCTCTGGGCAAGGGCATTCTGAAGATCATGTCCAAGATGGGCATTTCTACTGTCGCGTCCTATGGCGGTGCTCAATGTTTCGAGGCAATCGGGCTCAGCCAAGATCTAGTGGACAAGTACTTCACCGGCACCACCACCAAGCTCGGTGGCGTTGGCCTTGACATCCTGCACCAGGAGATTGAGAAGCGTCACCGCGCCGCCTATCCAATCGAGGGTGCATCAAAGATTCACCTGCCTCTGGAAGTTGGCGGCGAGATGAAGTGGCGTCGCGAGGGCCCACCACACCTTTTCAACCCCGAGACCATTTTCAAGCTGCAGCACTCCACCAAGCTGAAGCGCTACGACATCTTCAAGGAGTACACCCACGCGGTGGACGACCAGTCTGAGCGCCTGATGACGATTCGCGGATTGTTCGCTCTCAAGAACGGCGTGCGACCTGCTATCCCAATCGAAGAGGTTGAGCCAGTTTCAGAAATCGTTAAGCGATTCTCCACCGGTGCGATGTCGATGGGTGCAATTTCTCCAGAGGCCCACGAGGTGCTGGCGATCGCAATGAATCGCCTGGGGGCGAAGAGCAACACCGGTGAGGGTGGCGAGGCCGTTGAGCGCCTACTGGACCGCAATCGCCGCAGTGCGGTAAAGCAAGTGGCATCCGGTCGCTTCGGTGTCACTTCGATGTATCTGACTCACGCCGACGACATTCAAATCAAGATGGCTCAGGGTGCTAAGCCTGGTGAGGGTGGGCAGTTGCCTCCGCACAAGGTCTACCCATGGATTGCTCAGCTCAGGCACTCGACTCCTGGTGTTGGTCTGATCTCACCGCCACCGCACCACGACATCTATTCAATCGAAGATCTAAAGCAGTTGATCTTCGATCTCAAGCGCGCCAACCGCGCCGCCAGAGTGCACGTGAAGCTAGTAAGCCAATTTGGTGTTGGAACCGTTGCCGCAGGTGTGGCTAAGGCCAAGGCCGACGTGGTGCTGATTTCAGGACACGACGGGGGAACGGGTGCGAGTCCACTGAACTCGCTAAAGCACGCCGGCACCCCATGGGAGCTTGGCCTCGCCGAGGCACAGCAGACCCTACTGCTAAATGGTCTGCGCGACCGAATCGTAGTTCAGGTGGACGGTTCAATGAAGACCGGCCGTGACGTGGTAATTGCTGCACTGCTTGGTGCAGAGGAATATGGTTTCGCGACCGCTCCTTTGGTGGTCGAGGGCTGCATCCTGATGCGCGTTTGCCATCTCGACACCTGCCCAGTCGGTGTTGCGACTCAGAACCCAGACCTGCGTGCCAGGTTCAAGGGTCAAGCAGATCACGTAGTCAACTTCTTCGAATTCCTAGCCCAAGAAGTTCGTGAATATCTTGCAGAGCTTGGCTTCAGGACCCTTGCCGAAGCCATCGGCCGAGTTGACCTGCTAGATGTAAACCGTGCGGTCTCGCACTACAAGGCGGATGGCCTGGACCTAACTCCAATCTTTGCTGCCAAGGACATCGATCTGAGCCAGAACCTGAGAAACACGACGGTTCAGGACCATGAACTAGAGTCCCACTTCGATTACCCACTAATTGCACAGAGCGCTTTGGCACTGCGTGAAGGCAAGCCGGTCGTGCACAGTATCGACATTAACAACACCAATCAGGCAATTGGCACCATGCTCGGTAACGAACTAACCAAGCGCTGGGGAGAGCAGGGCTTAGAACCTGGAACTCTTACTTTGAACCTGCGTGGTTCAGCTGGTCAGTCACTGGGTGCATTTGTACCGCGTGGTATCAGCATTACGGTCGAAGGGGACTGCAATGACTATGTCGGTAAGGGTCTCTCAGGTGGCACCATCGTGGTAAAGCCAGAGGCAAATGCGGGTTTCGTGCCGGAGCAGAACGTAATTGCTGGCAACGTTATTGGCTACGGTGCCACCAGCGGTGAGATCTACCTGAACGGTGTAGTGGGCGAGCGCTTCCTAGTTCGCAACTCTGGCGTTGAGGCAGTGGTTGAGGGCGTTGGTGACCACGCCCTGGAATACATGACTGGAGGAACCGCGGTAATTCTCGGTAAGACTGGTGTCAACCTCGGCGCCGGTATGTCCGGTGGAGTTGCTTACGTCTACCGCCTATCGGAGGCTCGGGTCAACCGTGAGGCCCTAGCATCCGGTGAAATCTCGCTTGGCAATCTTGAAGCGCATGATGTCGAAAAACTTCGTTCGCTATTAGATAGGCACGTTGCCCTCACCAGTTCCCAGCTTGGGCAGCGACTACTTGCGAATTTCGAGACTGAGCTTTCGAACTTCGTGAGGGTTATGCCTCGCGATTACGCAAGGGTAATGGAGATTCAGCGCAACGCCAGTGCGGATGGTATTGACCTGGACGGCGAAGAAGTTTGGACCCAGATTCTGGAGGTGACCGGTGGCTGACCCAAAGGGCTTTATCAAGGTAACCGAGCGTGAGACCGCTCCAAGAAGACCGGTTCCGGTTCGAATCAAGGACTGGAAAGAGGTTTATGCCGAACGCAACGGTGAAACCATCGTGCGTCAGGCATCGCGCTGCATGGACTGCGGTATTCCGTTTTGCCACCACGGTTGCCCTCTTGGTAACTTGATCCCAGAGTGGAATGACCTAACCCACCGCGGGCGCAACCGCGAGGCCATTGACCGGCTGCACGCTACCAATAACTTCCCGGAATTCACCGGCAGACTCTGTCCTGCACCATGCGAAAGCTCCTGTGTGCTGGGCATCAACCAACCTGCGGTTACCATCAAGGAGATCGAGGTTTCGATCATTGATGACGCTTTCG
>JBEGRX010000005.1:0-29896 GCA_041180205.1 Actinomycetota bacterium
CGGGTGCCGCCGAGGTGAATCGGGCCGGTTGGGTTTGCTGAGACAAATTCGAGATTCAGCTTGACGCCTTGATACTCGGTTCCGCGACCATAGCTCTGGCCCGCCGTCACAATCTCGCGGGCTAGCTCACCGGCAGCCGAGTTTGAGACAAAGATGTTGATAAAACCAGGTCCTGCGATTTCAACCTTCTCAACGCCGGCACTGTTTTGCAGCTCATTTGCCAGCAGCTCGGCAAAATCGCGAGGCTTGAGACCGGCTTTGGCTCCGAGCTGCATCGCAACGTTGGTGGCCCAGTCGCCGTGCTCGCGATTTTTAGGTCGTTCGACAACTACCTCGGAGGGAACCTCAAGCTGCAAAGAGCCAGCCGACACCAGCGAGTGCAATGCAGCAACAATGGCTTCCGACAGCTGGTTGGGAGTCACTTGGACCTAATTCCTTCGGGTATGGCAACCGACGAGTTTTATTCGGCGGTGAACCTAAATCATACCCGTGGAAGGTGCTGGAAGCTAAGAGAGCTTAAGCCAAACCGTGGAATTAGCAGGTAGTTTGCCCGCAGAAATATCCTCCGAGGCAATTAGCACTTCACCGGATGGAAGTTCAATTTCTTGATCGGTGAAGTTGGTAAAACTTGACCAACCGCCCTCGCGCTCAAACCAGAGAGTTCCAGTCGCCGAAGGCAACCAGGACAACTTCTCTCCGGAAATCAACTTGCGCCTAAGTGCAAGTGCTGAGCGGTAGAGCTCCAGAGTTGAACCGGGAGTACCGTCTTGAACCTCAACCGCAAAGCGGGAATACCACTTCGGCTGTGGGAGGTGTGACCCTCCCGGGCCAAAGCCAAAGGATGGACCGTTAGCGCTCCACGGCAGTGGCACTCGACAACCGTCACGAGATTTGAACTTACCTTCACCGCGGAACCACTGAGGATCTTGCATCTGATCCGATGGAATGTCGGTAACATCGGGAAGCCCCAGCTCCTCTCCCTGATAGAGATAGCTGGATCCTGGCAGTGCCAGCATCAGCAGCGTCGCCGCCTTGGCCCGTGCTAGACCTTTGGCTAGGTCGAGGTCGCCATCAAGTCGATGATTCACATACCAGTGATTCTCAGTATCAAAAGTCACACCCTCTTTTCCAGAGGGAATCACCAATCGCGTCGCATGGCGAATTACATCGTGGTTTGACATTACCCAGGTAGTGGAAGAGCCAGTTTGCTCAGCAAAGGCAAGATTGTCGTCAATTACATTTCGAAATGCACCGGAATCCCACTGGGATGTCAAAAGATCGAAATTGAATGCTTGCCCCAGCCCGTCGATAGAAGCGTAGGCGGGTCGACGGTGAGGATGAACCCAGGCTTCTGCGACAGCAACTCGAGGTGGATCGTATTGGTTGAATAGCGACCGCCATTCCCGATAAATCTCGTGAACTTCATCACGATCAAACAGTGGGTCGGTACCGTCTGCCTTCATGACTTCAAGCGCATAAGAAGAACGATTTGGAAGCGGCTCGAGGTCCTTTACTAGCGCATGTGCAACATCAATGCGGAAGCCGTCTACTCCTCGGTCGGACCAGAATTTCAAGGTTTGAAGAAATTCCTCGTGGACCTCACGATTGCTCCAGTCGAAATCCGGCTGCTCCTTGGTAAATAGGTGCATGTACCACTGGCCGTCTGAGACCCTGCTCCAGCCTTCAGGACCAAAGTGACTAGCTAAATCGGAAGGAGGCAACTCGCCATTTGCCCCGCGACCGTCACGGAAAATGTAACGAGCTCGCTCCTTGGAGCCTTTAGGTGAGCGCAATGCTTCCTGGAACCAAACATGCTGGTCGGAAGAGTGATTCGGCACAATATCAACGAACACCCGAATACCTTTTGAGTGAAGCTTTTCCACCAGCTCATCAAACTCATCGAGCGTGCCGATTCTGGGATCAACATTTCGATAATCAGCCACGTCGTAGCCACCGTCGGCAAGCTCAGATGGATAGAAGGGCGAAAGCCAAACCGCATCAATGCTCAGACTGGCGAGATATTCGACTCTGCTGATTATGCCTCGAAGATCGCCGATGCCATCACCATTGTTGTCTGCAAAGCTTCGTGGGTAAATCTGGTAAACCACGGCCTGGCGCCACCAGTCCGCCGATCCCGCAAGAAAAGTTAAATCAGAAATGTGCTCTCCCTACTGCATGGCAAACGGGGCCATTGCTGACCCCGTTTACACTCTGTTGATTTACTTCACAGCTCCAGCGGTTAGACCTCTGACGAAGTATCGCTGAAGGGCAAAGAAAACAATTAGTGGCACGATCAATGAGATGAACGATCCGGCGGCCACATCCTGCCACCCTTCGCCATACTGACCTAGTTGACGCAAAAGGTTGTAGGTCATAACTGGCTTTTGTTCTCCGACGAAGATGAATGCAATCAAGTAGTCATTCCAAACCCAAAGGAACTGGAAGATTGCAAAAGATGCAATCGCCGGAATTGACATCGGCAAGACCAAGCGCCAAAAAATCTGGTAGTAACTAGCGCCATCCATGCGGGCAGCTTCTATTAGTGACACCGGAAGTGAAAGCATGTAGTTTCGCAAAATATAAATTGCCAGCGGCAGCGCGAAAGCGGAGTGGACAACCCACGCGCTGGCGTAAGTACCGGTAAGTGGAATGTCGAAGGTCTTCTGAAACCAAACCATTCCCTTGAGAACTGGTATCAAAGCAGACTGCAGCGGAATTACCATCATTCCAACCAAAATCGCAAAGTAGATCTCTTTGCCCTTGAAGTTCAAGAAAGTGAATGCGTAGGCGGCATTGGCAGCGATCATCAAAGGCAAAACAACGGAAGGAATCGTTACCGCCAAAGTATTCACCAGTGCATCTAGCATTCCGGTATCCAGCGAGTTCTGATAGGCCTCAAGAGACCACACTGTGGAGAGTGGGTTCAATAGACCCTCCCACCAAGGTGAAACTTCGGCCTCAGATCGAAGGCGCAACGATGTGATTAGCAAGCCGATAGTTGGAATCGACCAGATTCCTACCAGAACTAGCAGAGCTAGGGTGCTGCCGAGATTTAGCTTGGCGACTGTGTTCTTGAGTTTGCTCATCGCAGCGTCTCCTGCTGTCTAACGGTTCGAATTTGAAGCCAAATCAGCGGGGTAATCAAAAATATGAGCACCATCACAATGGCAGAAGCCTGACCGGTATTGGTGTTTTCGAAGTAGACCCGGTACCACTCAAACGCCAGCACACTGGTGTTGTAGTTACCACCGGTCATAGCCAAAATAATGTCAAAGATCTTCATAACCAAGATTAGAACCGTCACGAAGACCGCCATAATCGAGCCCCAAACCTGCGGCAAAATGACCCGGGTGAATACCTGCAAAGCACCGGCACCGTCAATACGGGCGGCTTCAATGGTCTCCTCTGGTACCGCCTTAATGGCCGCCGAAATGATGACCATGGAGTATCCAACCTGCAGCCAGATCACTACCGCCATCAACAAGAAGTTGTTGGCTCGGAAATCGTCAATCTGGAGGATTGGAACGGGCTCCTGAACACCCAAGGCAAGCTGTATCTTTTGGGCTAAGCCGATAACTGGTCGACCAGGAGCCGAGTAGGCGTATAGGTAGGCCCAGATGGTCGAGGCTGCAACGAAGCTGATGGCCATCGGCATAAAAATCAGGGATTTGAAGATCTTTTCGCGCTTCGGACCGACGTTGTTGCTCAAGTTTGCGACCAAGGTGCCAATGGCGACGGTAATGGCAGGGACAAAGAGCACCCAAAGCAGGTTGTTTATCAAAATGCTGAGGAAGTTGGGGTCGGTAAAAATTTCGACGTAGTTCTGCAGTCCGACAAATTCAGATCGTTTGCCTTTTATTTCCATGAAGGACCAGACCACGGTCTGCAACAGCGGAAGTACAGAAACCAAAATCAGCAGGACAGCCGCTGGAGTTACGAATGCCCAGACAGTCGCCTTCGAGCTGATTTTCTTTGGAAGCAATGACACTAAGAAATTTAACAGCCAGTAAAGCCCGTAAGAGACGATTATTCCGATGATGACGGCCACGATGCCGAAGATTATGTCGCCCATGTTTACAACTCCAGGTTCGGAACTTAAATCTATTGTGACTTCAAAAAAGTGAAAAGTTTTTAGTTGAAAGAGATGGCGCCAGCCCCCAGGGGAACTGGCGCCATCTTTAGTTATTCAACTGTGGAATCGGTCGAAATTAGTACTTCGAGTCGATTCGCTCGGCAGCTTCGAGCCAAGTGGCTCGACCAGCTACGTAGTCGGTGCCGGCAGCCCAGAACTCTGCGTTAACTTCCGCAGGCATCTGGTCAGAACCGTCGAAGCCGAATACAGCAGCAGCTGCCATTGCCTCACCGATCTTGCGGTTCAGCTCGTTAGGGTATAGCGAGCTGTCGAAGGTGGAGTGAGGGGAGATTGCACCAGCAGAAACCATGTACTTAAGTACCTGGTCGCTTGCGATAAATGCAGCAACCTTTGCAACATCCTGGTCAACGTGACCGTCGAATACTGCGAATAGGTCACCACCACCGATTACACCTGCCTGAGCACCCTCAGGGGTTGGTAGTGCGAATGCGTCGAAGTTGGTGTAGTCACCAGCGGCAACCTGAGCCTGAATGTCCTCAGGAGTGAAGCCAACGATGAACGAACCCTGACGCATCATGAAGCACTGACCTGCAGCCTTGCCACCAGTCTCGAATAGCGGAGCAGTGTTGCCGAACGAGTCAGCAGCCATTGCAGCACCGCCACCGTTTACGTGGCCCTCGGTTAGCAGACGAGCGGAGACGTACTCTGCGGCCTTGGTTACCTCAGCAGAGCTGAAGTCTAGGTCGCCCGCGATCCATGAAGCGTAAGCCTCTGGGCCGTGGAACATCAATACGTACTGCTCCATCCAGTCGGTGAATGCCCAACCAGTTGCGCCACCGGACTCGATACCTGCACACCATGGGTAGCCAAGACCGTCGGCGACAATCTTCGCCTCTAGTGCCTGAAGCTCAGCCTCAGAGGTAGGTACTGCTAGGCCATTGGCCTCGAATGCAGATGGGTTGTAGAAGACTAGGGACTTCATGTTTGCAGAAACTGGCAGACCGTAAAGTTCGCCATCAACAACTGCCAACTGGTCCCAACCTGGCACTAGGGTGCCCTGAGCAGCAGAGGTGTCAAATACCTGGTTTAGAGGTACTAGGTAGTCAGCAAGACCCTTCAATCCACCTGGCTGTGGCCATAGTGCGATGTCTGGCTCCTGGCCAGCCTCAATCTTCACCTTGATGTCGGTGTCGAAGCTTGCTAGAGAGGTGAAGGTGATCTCGATTCCGTTAGCCTCACCGAATTCGGTTAGAGCCTGCTGGAAGTTGGCAGCGTCTGCCTCGCCGTATCCACCGAAGATCTCAACCTTGCCATCGCCAGCAGGTAGCTCGGCGGCAGCGGAAGTGGTCTCCTCAGTTACGGTCTCTCCTGCTGCACAGCCGGCTAGACCGAGAACTGCTGCAGCGGAAAGTGCCACAAACTTTGTAGCTTTCTTCATGCGAAGTGTCCTTTCATTTGCGCTCCGAACAGGAATTTGACCGGTGCGTAGCTAAAAACTTACCGACCACAGAACTCGAATTGATAAAGAAATGGACTCATTTTTATAACGATGCAAGCGTTTACAGTTTTTACAAAACCGTGCCCACCGGATTTTGCTCATTTCCAGTATTCAATTGACTTGCAAGCGGTTCCAGTTTTGGCCCACTTTCAACCCTAAAATCCTTGCCATAGCTGCTTGATAACTGACGATGCTAGTCTTGGCATGTCCCCGCCTCTATAGCTCAGGGGATAGAGCACCGCCCTCCGGAGGCGGGAGCGCAGGTTCGAATCCTGCTAGGGGCGCTTCGCTAGGTATTCCGCCATTTGCTGAAGTGCCATAAAGCGATGCGACATCGAATTTTTCACTTCTGGATCCAATTCCGCCGCCGTTACATCCAACCCCTGCGGGATGAATACCGGGTCGTAACCAAAGCCACCGCTCCCGGCGACCCGCATGGCAATTGATCCAGACCAAACGCCCGTGAAAGAGAGCTCCTGATCCGGACCGACCATTGCGATTGTGCAGACAAACGCCGCCGAACGATGCTCGGCAGGGATGTCCTCCAATTGCTTGAGCAATAGATTGCGATTAGTGGCATCGTCTCTGGTGCCGGACCAGATCGCCGAGAAAATGCCCGGCGCTCCCCCCATCACTTCACAGGCGATTCCGGAGTCATCGGCAAACGAGAGCTTGCCGGTGGCCTCAAAGGCGGCCCTGGCTTTGATGAGGGCATTTTCTAGAAAAGTGGTTCCGCTCTCGATCGGCTCGGGACCTCCGTAGGTGAGAACCTGAATTCCTGGATTTGCCTGCCGCAAAATAGCCTCGGCTTCCTGGGCCTTGTGCTTATTGCCGGTAGCAAAAACAATCTCCACTAGCGCACTTCCAGCGCATCGCCTAGGGCTGCTCGCTGAGCCTCGGCCAGTTGCCTATTGGCCTCTAGTGCCAGCTCCAAGAGACGGTTGAGCTCATCGCGATCAAATGGTTCGGCCTCTGCGGTGCCCTGCACCTCTACAAACAGACCGCGGCCGGTGACAACCACGTTCATATCAGTGTCGGCTCGAACATCTTCGACATACTCAAGATCGGTGACGGCCACTCCGTCAACGATGCCGACCGATACGGCAGACACCGTGTCAATCAGGGGTTTAGCACTCTTTGCAATCAAACCCTGCTGCTTGGCCCATGCCACTGCGTCTGCCAGCGCGACAAAGGCTCCGGTAATTGCTGCGGTTCTGGTGCCGCCATCTGCCTGTAGCACGTCACAGTCCAGCACGATGGTGTTCTCCCCCAGCGCCTTGACGTCAATCACGGCGCGCAGCGACCTACCGATCAGTCTTGAGATTTCGTGGGTGCGACCACCGATCTTGCCCTTAACCGACTCACGGTCGGAGCGATCATTGGTTGCCCTGGGCAGCATTGCATACTCGGCAGTCACCCAACCCTCACCGGAGTCTTTTTTAAAGCGAGGCACTCCCGGCGTGAAAGAAGCGTTGCAAAGCACCTTGGTGTTTCCAAATGAAACCAGAACCGAACCTTCGGCATGGATAGTGAAATTGCGCTCAATTTTGATTTCGCGAAGCTCGTGCTCGGCTCTGCCGTTTGGCCTAGTCATGGTTTGCCTTTCGTATCATGTGGGTTACATCGCTAACCTCAGGGCCCAAAAAGCGTTTGGCCAGGCTTTCGAAATCTCTAGCATTTCCAGTGGCATAAAACTTGTAGTTCGGCTTGGCATCGCCCGGTGCCAAAAGGTCGTGCTCGGTTAGGACCCTAAATACGTCTTTTGCAGTCTCATCCGCCGATGACACCAGGTTGACTCCATCACCCATTACATAAGACAGCGCCGCTTGCAGTAGCGGATAGTGGGTGCAGCCAAGCACCAAGGTGTCAACCTTGGCCGCTTTGATCGGGGCCAGATATTCTTCAGCAGCCCGCAGCAGTTCAGGGCCGGAGGTAACACCGCGCTCGACAAAATCAACGAATGTCGGGCAGGCCGCGGTGGTTATTTCAAAGTCAACGGCTGCCGCGAAGGCATCTTCATAGGCCTTGGAGTTGACAGTAGCACTAGTCCCGATCACGCCAACCTTGCGATTTCTGGAGGTGCCAACGGCTTTGCGAACTGCCGGCTGGATCACTTCGATGACAGGAACTCCGAGGCCCTCGGTGTAGCGCTCGCGGGCATCTCGCAGCACCGCAGCCGATGCTGAATTGCAAGCAATCACAAGCAGCTTGACTCCCGATGCCACCAGTTCGTCCATCACCTCAAGAGCTAGCCTCCTGACCTCGGAGATTGGTTTTGGGCCGTATGGGGAATTTAGAGTGTCGCCAACGTAGTGGATTGACTCGTGTGGCAACTGGTCGATAATCGCTCGAGCTACCGTCAAGCCTCCGACACCTGAGTCGAATACACCTATTGGTCTGGAATCCACTCGCTAAGTCTAAAGCGCAACTGGTCGGTAGGCTTGTGGCGTGTCTTCCGCTTTGAATACCGACCGCTATGAGCTAACCATGCTCCAGGCTGCATTGCGCTCGGGTAAGGCCGAGCGCAGCTGTGTCTTTGAGGTATTCACCAGGCAACTTCCGGCCGGTCGGCGCTATGGAGTACTTGCCGGAACTGGTCGAGTGCTAGAAGCCATACAAAACTTTAGATTTGGCGACGAAGAGCTCTCTTACCTTTCACAAAACAAAGTGGTTGATGCCCAGACCTTGAAGTGGCTGGAGAACTACCAGTTCTCGGGAAATCTTTACGGCTATCAAGAGGGTGAGCTTTACTTCGGGCATTCCCCGATTCTGACCGTCGAGGGAACTTTCGCTGAAGCGGTAATTCTAGAAACTGTGATTCTCTCGATCCTCAACTACGACTCGGCGGTAGCAGCAGCCGCTGCCCGCATGAAGTCGGTATCGGCCGATCGCAGGTTGATCGAAATGGGTTCCAGAAGAGCTCACGAATTAGCAGCGGTTGCTGCGGCACGGGCTGCCTACATCGCTGGGTTTGATGCCACCAGCAACCTAGCCGCCGGCAGCAAATATGGGATTGAATCAACCGGCACCTCGGCACACGCCTTCACCTTGCTGCACGACAACGAGGAGCAGGCATTCAGAGCGCAACTGGAATCTATGGGCAACGAGACCACACTTCTAGTTGACACCTACGACGTCAAGAATGCCGTTGAAACCGCGGTGCGACTGACCGATGGCAAGATTCGCGCGGTTCGATTGGACTCCGGTGATCTCGCCACATCGGCGATGGAAGTTCGAAAGCAACTGGATGAGCTCGGAGCCACCGAGACCAAAATCACAGTGACTAGCGACCTGGATGAATACACAATCGCCGCCCTCGCAATCGCACCGATCGATAGCTACGGGGTGGGCACCAGCCTGGTCACCGGTTCTGGCTTCCCGACCGCAGGCTTTGTTTATAAACTCGTCGCCCACTCAGACAATGGACACTGGGTTGATGTGGCAAAAACCTCAAAACTCAAAACCAACCGAGGCGGCCGAAAATTCGCAAGTCGCTTGCTGGAATCCTCGGTCGCAAAAACCGAACTGATCTCCTCCGAACTTCAGGCTGGACGTGCCCTGCAGGTAGAGATGATTTCAAACGGTGAGATCAACACTGATTTTGTCGGCAAATCTGGTGTCCAGAAGGCTCGAGATCACCACAGGGTGGCGATTGGCGAATTGCCTGCTGGTGCGCTGCGGCTATCTAAAGGAGATGCCGCGGTAGCGGTTGAGTTTATTTAGACTCGTCATCCCCAGGCGTAAGGCCCTCATAGATCTCTTTGCAGGTTGGGCAAACTGGGAACTTTTGCGGGTCTCGTGATGGAATCCAAACCTTCCCGCAAAGCGCCACGACGGCATTTCCCATAACGGCAGACTCAACAATCTTGTTCTTTTGAACGTAGTGCGAAAACCGCTCGTGGTCCCCCTGATCCAGAAGGACTTTTTCCTCTAGCTGAGTGCCGAAATTCTGATCTGACATGGGCTTTATCTTAGATCTGAGGCGTCGCCTAGCGTCACCTGAAAGGTCTTGCGAGCGCCGTCTCGAATGACTTCAATCTCCACCGTGGCACCGGCAGGCTCTGCACGAACCATCGCTGTTAAGTCTGATGCCGAGGTGACATTTTGACCTGCAAACTTCACAACCACATCTCCCGGTAGCAGTCCGGCCGCCTCAGCAGCTCCGCCAGCAGTTAGCTTTTCCACGAATGCGCCGGTCGAGAAGGTTGAGTCCTCAACGGTGTTATCCCGCACCATTGCGCCAAGCAGACCATGGCTGGCGCTACCGGTGTCCATGATCTCCTGGGCAATTCGGAACGCGGTGTTGGATGGGATTGCGAAACCAACTCCGATACTGCCGCTCTCGCCGTTACCGGCGGTCGCGATTGCTACGTTTATGCCGATTAGTTCTCCCTGGCTATTCACAAGGGCTCCGCCGGAGTTGCCGGGATTGATAGCGGCATCGGTTTGAATCACCTGAAGTGAAATTGGGGCATTGCCGGTGCCGTTCCAGAACTGCAGTCCGGGATTCTCGCTCACTTCAGCACTTGCCACCTGAATGGTTCGGTTCAGTGCGGAGATGATGCCTTCGGTGACTGTTGATGCAAGGCCGAGCGGTGCTCCGATGGCAACCACATTCTCACCGACGTTCAGCTGGTCTGAATCGGCAAAGCTAATTGGCTTGAGGCCAGCAACCTGCACCTTCACCACTGCTAAGTCATAAACCGAGTCGTAGCCAATCAACTTGGCTGGATAAACCGACCCATCCCAGAGCTGCACCGTAATGCTCGGATTTTGCGTAAGACCGCCGAGAGTGACTACGTGAGCATTGGTTAAAACATAACCGTCCTCGGTCAGAGCGACACCGGAGCCCGAGCCAGAACCATCGGCTGATTCAACCGCGAGCGTTACCACCGAGGGCGCTGCGTTGGAAGCCGCGCCAGTAACCCAATTGACCTGCTCGGTGTCATTGACGACCACCGGCGCTGGCTGTGAAACCGAAAGGTAGGAAAGCGTAAATGCGGTGGAGCCGACCACGCCACCGATCAAAGCCGCGGTAAGGGCAAACAGAGCAATGCCGAGCGCGCGAAGTGGACGACGCCTGCGCTTTTGAACAGCAACCTGCGGTGCTGAGTAAGTGTTTCCGAAGCTGAACTGGCTGTCACCAGAGCGATTCCACTCAGACATTTGATTCCTTTCGAGTTGCCCAAATTCTTTCGGGCAAGACTGAGGATTCTATGAACTCAACCTGAGTAAATTCTGAATTCCCCGGCCACCATCATCCCACCAACAGCGTGCGCCGCTGCCTCTCAATCACCGAGATGATTAATTTGTTGGAGGGCAACTCCCAACTTGCCGCCGAATAAACCCAGTTGGCCGCTTGGTATTTGTAGTCGACTTCGTATCGCACATTTGCCACCGCTGAAAAGATCCCAGAGTTTTCGAACGTGTGAGAATTAGAAAAACCATAGAGTGTATGCCCATCGGACAGCTCCCAGCGTGCAGAAACGGGCCGAAATCGTATCTGGGCCAATTTCCCCAGCAGCAGACCCTCCACCAGCTCAGTGTCCGCCTGAACCTGAAATTGCAGTGGATCCAGAAACTCAAGCTCTCCCCCGGGTGACCACCAGGCAACAGGCCTCGATGCGAAAGCCGTGAGCTTTTCGCGCAGTTCGGTCTCCTGCCTTTTCTGCCAGGAACCAGACGTATCACTCGGTTCCGCAATTACATCCCCAATGCATAGTCGAGAACCGACCGGAACCCATGCCGTAATCACGGTCATGGTCGGAGAGTCAATGGTGCCATTTGCAAAATAGCGACACTCTCTCATCGCCGGTTGGTTTGGGCCAGTTGAACCACCATCGGTCGTTGAGTCAGAGTCCTCGGCGCAAAGGCTGAACTCTCCCGCGCTAGTAGCCGAGCAATCACAGCCGGCAACCGCAGTGCAATCCGCAGTCTGCGGAGCAAATAGAACTGAGGCAGTTGCTACTCCGAAAGCTAGAAACACAGATATGAGTAGGTGCATAGCTGCAGATTAGGTGGAATGACAATCCTTGGCAGAAAAGATTCCACAGCCAAAAAGAAATCCCCCCAATTTTCATTGGGGGGATTCTCCTTAGTTGCGGGGGCAGGATTTGAACCTACGACCTCCGGGTTATGAGCCCGGCGAGCTACCGAACTGCTCCACCCCGCGGCGAAGTTCCAACATTAGCAGGAAAACTGCTAGTCCGCCAGCAGCCCCAGGGCTTTCTCTACGGCCTTGGCCAATCGCTCATCGGCCTCACCGAATGCTTTCCAGTCTGCAGCGGCTAGCGCAGCCTGCTTATCCTTGATTGCCTGAGCGGCCTCGGCCAAGGCTGCCGCTAGCGCAGGGTTTTCAGCAACGACAGTGCTAGAGCCGGAAGTGCCAGCGGTTGGCGAAGTCGAGCTTGGCGCTTGAGTTTCAGAGCCGCCGCTAACGCCGGAGTCACCGCCGAATAGCGCATCTAGTGCCTCGTCCAGGGTGTCCTCAAAGGCGATCTGATCTCCAAAGGCCACCAGAATCTTCTGCAGCAGTGGATAGCTGGTCTCGCCGGTGGATTCGATGTAAACCGGCTGAACGTAGAGCAAACCTCCGCCAACCGGCAGGGTGAGCAGGTTTCCATTCAGTACCCGAGTCGATCCCTGGCGAAGCAGGTTCAGAAGTGACGAGACATTGCTGTCGGCATTGAAGTTGTTCTGCACCTGACCTGGGCCGGGCACAATGGTCTCGCGAGGCAGGTTAAGCAGCGTTAGCTTGCCGTAGTCATCATTTACCTTGCCGGCTTGATCGCCCGCGTCAGCATTTGCGATCAAGTAACCAGTGAGAACATTTCGTGCGGTTTCGCCGGTGGACTGTGGGATGAAGGTTGAGTAAAGCGAGAACTTGCTTTGATTCTCACCGGGAGCCTGCAGCGTCAGGTAGTAGGGAGGCTGCAATTCACCGATACCAGTTCCTTCCACTGGGTCATTCGGAGTCATCCAAGCATCCTGTTGAGAGTAGAATGCACCCGCTTCGGTCACGTGGTAGCGACCAAGAATTGATCGTTGGGCCTTGAACAGGTCAGCTGGGTAACGCACGTGTGCCATCAGCTCAGAGCTAATCTCAGATCGCGGCTGAACGGTGTCTGGATAAATCGCCATCCAGGCCTTCAAGATTGGGTCTTGCTCATCCCAGGCATAGAGCTCAACCGAACCGTCGTATGCATCGACAGTGGCCTTGACCGAGTTTCTGATGTAGTTGATGGTTGACGGGCCAGTGCCGAATGCATCCGAGGCTGAATCCAACTTGGCAATGTTGAAGTTTTCGGCGTTGGCAAATGGGTAATTCGCACTGGTGGTGTAGCCGTCGATAATCCACTTGATTCGACCGTCAACTACCGCAGGGTAGACCTCGGAGTCCAAGGTCAGGTAGGGAGCCACTTGTGCCACACGAGTGGCTGGGTCGCGGTTGTAGAGAATTTGAGAATTCTCATTGATGGCATCGGAGAGCAAGATTTGCTCACTCTGGAACTTCAACGCATAAGCCAATCGCGTTACAAAGTCACCGATCTTCGGTCCACCGTCGCCATCGAAAGTGGTGTAGGTCTCATTTTCACCATCCTCGCCGGCCGGGTAGTCAAACTCCAAGGGCTGAGCGCCATCAGGTGCTCCCACGATGGAGTAAAGCGGCGAATTCGCACCGAAGTAAACCCTTGGCTCAAACTCCCCCAAGGCTCCGACCGGCGGAATGCCAGATTGCAAGAACAGCGGCTTACCGTCGGTGTCGCGCTTATTTCCGTATGCGGCAACTAGGCCGAAACCGTGAGTGTAAACAATCGTGGAGTTGTACCAGGACTGGGAATCTCCCAGTCCAGACTGATTTAGTTCACGGACCGCAACTACGGTGTCCTGAACCTGACCGTCGATTTCGTATCGGTCAACGTGTAGCCGGTTTGGAAAGCTGTAGTACTGGCGGTACTGCTCCAATTGCCTAAAAGCATCAGAAACCAATGCCGGGTCCAAGATTCGAATCGATGCGGTTGTCTTAGCATCATTGCGAAGCGCGCCAGGCTCGGCAACTACCTTGGCGTCGTATTCCACAACCTCAACATCGTCGAGGCCATAAGCAATTCGGGTGGCATCAATGTTGTGCTGCAGGTAAGGGCTCTCCAGGGTTCTTTCATTTGGAACCACTTGGAAGGTCTGAACTATCCAGGGATAGAGGCCACCCAGCACCAGGCTGGATAACACCATCATCGCGGTTCCAATTATCGAAACCCGCCACTTACCGATGATTGCGGTAACCAGAAATAGCACCGCTACTGCGACCGAAATCATGGCCAAGATTTGCAAACCAGGAATGATGGCATTCGCTGCGGTGTAGTTCACACCGGTAAACAATGCGCCGTTGGTGGTTGCTGTTGAATACTGATCCAGCCACAAGCTGACCCCTTGAATCACTAGGTAAAGCGCAACCAACGAGGTCAGCTGGATTCTCGCTGGCTTTGAAACCCGGACATCACGACCGGTAATCCGAATCCCGCCATAAATTAGGTGAACCGCCGCATTCACCAAACCAGCCAGCAGAATAGCTCCAGATAGGTAGCCGACTGCAAAGGTCAGGAATGGCAACTGGAAGATAAAAAAGCCGATGTCAAGCCCGAAGTGGGCATCGGTTTGGCCAAACTCAGAACCGTTTAGCCACAGCGCAATTACCTGCCACTGCCGAGCCACGATCAGACCCCCGAAGACTCCCAAACCAACTGGCAGCCCCCAGCGAACTAATTTCCCAACCCCTTCGAGCATCTGCTGATAGGCCTGAAACGGTGAAGCCTCGGGGAGCTTCAGATAAACCGGACGATTTCGCCAGGCCAAAGCTAACCCGAGACCAACCAGAAGCGTCATCACGAGCCACCCAATTAGAAAGGTGACCACCTGAGCCACAATTTCAGTGACGAAGACAGTCTCAAAGCCAAGTTGCCTGAACCACAAAAGATCGGTAAACACCCCAGCGGCGGAAAGCAGCGCAACTGCAATTACCGAGATGATTCCGATGGCTATCGAAAATGGCGATACCTTACGCTCGGATCTGAAATTGGACTGGGTCACTTACTTCTCCTGATTTGTGCAGCTGATTGGTGGTACTGGTTTGCCTGAGTTGAAATCGCGGATCGCACTCAGAGCGGACTTTAGGTTATTGACAATTACAACCGATAGTCCCTCAGGAACCTGCCCAATTACCTCCGAGCAGTTTTCTTCCGGGGCTAAAAATAGCTCGGCGCCAGCGTTTTTAGCGGCGATCATCTTGAGTTCAATGCCGCCAATCGGACCTACATCACCGTCGGAAGAAATTGTTCCGGTGCCTGCAATGTGCGAGTTGGATGCCAAAGACCCTTCGGTCAACACATCGTATATTCCGAGCGCGAAGATCAGACCCCCGGAGGGTCCACCGACATCACCGAGCTGCAATTCGATATCGACCGGGAAGTCGTAGACATACCCAACCATCGCACCGATCACCCATGAGTCATCTTTTTGCTCAGGGGTTAGCTCGAAAGACATCGGCTTGCCATCTCGCAAAACCTTGATTTCTACCAGTTCTCCACCGTTGAGCTGGATTTGCTCGCGAAGCTCCTCATAGGTGGCAACCTCGATAGTTCCGACGGCTAGTAGGTAATCGCCGGCGACCAGCTTTTTTGAAGCTGGGGTGTCTGCGATTACCGATGCGACATAGAGCTGCCGATCAAGTTGATAGCCGAGTTCCTGAAGTGCAGCAGCGATGGCATCCTGCTGGGAGACCTCCATTTGGGCAGTGGACTCAGCTCGGACCTGCTCGGTTGAGAGCTGCGGCGGGTAAACCTCATCCAGTGGCAGCACCACCTGATCTGGATCTAACCAGGCCGCCAAAATCTGCAACCAACCAGGTGTGGAATCTCGATTTCCCAAAAGTGAAACCGTTGTGATATCCATCCGAGTTTCGCTTTCGTAGGTCTTTACATCAGCCGCTGAGATGACCGGCTTTTCATCGATTTCGCCCATCACGTTGAAGACCTGCCCGGGCCTTTCAATGACGTAACCACTCGGAAGCGTCATCAGACCAGCCAGGCTTAGCACTAACAGCGCGGTTATTGCCCAGCTACCGCGCTTTGGACGCGGGCTCGAGTTTCGAAAGAATGTCATTGCGTCAATGCTACGAAGGATTGCCAAAACAAACGCCATCGCCCTCACGCCGTGGGCGAACAGCCCAGCAATCATCAGGGATTTCCCAGACTGTTAGGGGTTTTGGCGGTAGCGTCTGTCTAGAGGTAAGGATCAGAATTGGAAGAAAATCGCGATAAAGAAGAGCTAGAAAAGCTGCTTCGCCGCATGTTTGAATCCGGCTCGCTAAATCCCGAGGAACTTTCTAAGGTGGCCGGAGCTGGACTTGATCCGAAGGTTCTCAGCCAACTTTTTAGCCAGGTTCAAGCCATGATGACCGATTCCGAAGGTCCGGTGAACTGGGATTTAGCCTCCAAGACTGCGATAGACCTCGCCAAGCAAACTCAGTCTCAACCGGCCGACGCGTTGATTGCCGAAATTCAAAATGCCTTCGAGATCGCAAAGTTGTGGCTGAGCGAACAGACCGAATTCACCAACTCACAACCGGTAAAGCAGCTATCCAGAACGCTTTGGGTTCAAGATGCCATCCCACTGTTTCGGGACCTTGCCGAACCAGTGGCCGCCAGCATGTCGAAGGCCCTGAGCGAAAACCTAAACCAGGTGATGCCGCAGGAACTGGTTGGAATGGTTGGTCCAGCGCAGAAATTTCTTGAGAATGCCGGGGCCGCTATGTTTGCAGCCCAGCTAGGTCAGTCGGTTGGGAAGCTCTCGGAAAATGTGCTTAGTTCGACCGAAATAGGTATTCCACTGAGTGCGAGACCAGGACTGGTGAGTCAAAATATCGAGCTTTACCTCAAAGATTTAGAGACCCCGAAGAGCGAAGTTTTGATTTACCTCGCAATTCGCGAATTGGCCGTCTCCTCGCTTTACGCATCAAATCGTTGGCTTCGGGACCAAATCGCCACTCAAGTCTCCAGCTTTGCCGCCGGACTAAAGATCGATCCAGACTCAATTCAAAACCTGGCGCAGCAAATCGACCCAAGTGATCCAAGCAGCTTCAATCTGGTAATTGAAGCTGATGGCCTAATCACTCCGAGAACCGAAGAACAGCAAGCGGTGCTGGTTCGTATCGAAACCATGTTGGCGCTAATCGAAGGTTGGGCAGATGCGGTTGCAATGGCCGCTGCCAGCAGACTGCCATCGGTGAATCAAGTATTTGAGCTGGTAAGACGTCGCCAGGCGGTCGGAGCTGCTCAGAAAACCTTTGCCACCCTGTTGGGCCTTGAGCTAAGACCGCGACTGCAACGCGAAGCAATGGCAATGTGGCAAGAGGTCAGCTCAAAAATTGGTGACGCGGCTCGGGATGACATCTGGAGGCACCCTGACTTACTCCCAACCGCTGAGGACATCAAGGACCCGTCGTCGTTGGTGAAGCGGATTTCCTCAGGTGACGATGACTTTGACACTGAGCTAAACAAACTTCTCGGAAACTAAACTGTGGAGAATCGCCTGCGCCGAATTTGACGTTGCGGGATTCTTATTCCATGGTCAAACAAATCAACCCGAGTCTGGCTCGGATTTGGCGCTCCGAAAACATTCGCCAGTACGGTTACTCGAGGCCCACGCTTGTCACCATTGAGTCTGAGGCGCAGCATCGTCTGGTTGACATTTTGGAGCAGGGCGTTACCAACGCACAGTTTGAAAATCTGTCTACCCTGGCAAAAATTCCACCTACGGAACTGACCGGCCTTTTGAGTCGGCTATCGCCCTTACTTCGACAAACCAGCAGTTTCCTACCTGAGTTAGATCAGCGCGATGTTGAGATTCGGTTTGCCGAGATCATGCGGGTCTTCCTGGCTGACTTCGCCGATCCGGCAGCCGTCATGAAAAATCGCCGATTAGCGAAGATTTTTGTTTCAAAACTGGGCCGCCCAGGACTGACGGCGCTGCGCGCGCTTTACACGGCCGGGATTGGCACAGCGATAACTTTTGATGGCACGCGGGTGAGACACTCCGATACCAACGAACTCGGGTTTACTGCCATGTCAGTTGGAGTCACCCGCCACGAGGCCGCGAAGCAGCTACTGGGGAAACAGCGTCACGAGTTGCAACTGCACACGCGCTTGACCGAGGGTCTAACTCAGATCAGCGCAGCAATTCTTATCTCCAGCGATGTGATAGACCCTGCTGAATATCAGGTATGGATGACCCGAGACGTCCCACACATCGCAATCTGCTTCACCGAATCTGGGGCCACCATCTCTCAACTGGTGATCCCAGGGCTAACACCCTGCTTGGCATGCTGTGAAATTCAGAAGATGCAGGATGACCCAAATTGGCTCTCGACCGTCACTCAGCTCTCGCAGCTAGATCGCGATCTTGCCGATTCAGTTAGCATGCTGGCGGCAGTAAGCGTTGGAGTGAGGCGGGTATTAGAGCAAATTGATCGGGTGCGGTCAGAATTTTCCGCACCATGGGAGTTTGACTCCGCCACCGGAGAGATCCGCGAGCTGGCTTTGCCGGTGGCTAACTGCGGTTGTCGCTAGGACACCATGGCGAGGAAGTCAGATGCTGGTTTGTCGCTTTGCGTTGAAATTAGCAAGCGGTCCTTGGCCCGGGTGACGCCGACGTAAAACAACCTGCGCTCCTCTGATAATTCAGCATCGGTTTTTGCGTAAGAAATCGGGAAATAACCCTTGTTCAATCCACAAAGAATCACCAACTGCCACTCCAGGCCTTTGGTGGCGTGAATGGTGGCCAGCGAAACCGCAGCCATGACCGGCTCGTGGCCTGAGCGTTCGCGCTCTTGCAGCTCACGAAGATATTCATCCAGCGAGACTTCGGAGGAAAACTCCTCCAAGACCTCAATAAACCAATTCAATCCCAGCCATTTCTCTGATCCGTCAGACCTAGAGCTCCAACCTAGAGCGGAAATTATCTGGCTCACCTCGGCAAAGAGTGGCTGGTCTAATTGGCCGGCCTGAAGAGCCCGCAATGCCGCCATGGCCTGCATGATTTCTGGTCGTCGGAAGAACCGTCCGACTCCCCTGACCTGGCACTTGATACCCGATTTTGTGAGCTCTTGCTCGACCAGCTCGAGCTGTGAATTGATCCTGGCCAGCACGGCAATTTCCGCAAGTGAAGTGCCATTTTGAATCGCTTCCGAAACTGTTTGAGCGATCCACTTTGCCTCTGCACTCGCACTGGAGAACTTCTGCAGTGTTGGCTTAGAGCTAACTGCTCTGACGGCTTCCAATTCGCCATGTTCTGAGATTCGGTTTGCCAAAGAGACAATTTCTGGACTGCTGCGGTAATTGCGATTCAGTTCAACCAGCTGAGCATTTGGGAAGCGAGTCAGGAAGCCGGTCAGGAAACTTGGGTCAGCACCGGCAAAGGTGTAGATAGTTTGCCTCGGATCACCGACCACGCATAGCTCCTCGCGATCACCCAACCAAGTTTCCAAAAGCGATTGCTGCAATGGCGAAATGTCCTGGTACTCATCGACGGTGAAGTGGCGATACTGCTGCTGGACGTGAGAAAGCATTCGAGGCTCATTTCTCAACAGACCAGTCGTTAGCAGTAGCACATCTTCCCAATCGGCAAGTCTCCGCTGCTGCTTCAGCGCTTCAAATCGGGCGGCCACTTCGAGGAACCTGTCCTTGGATAACGATGTAACGGAACTGCGGTCCAAGTCTTGGTAATCCTCGTTAGTGACAAGCCCGTACTTCAGCCATTCGATTTCGGCAGTTATCGAACGCAGTTCATCATCGGCAACGCGAATCTTTAGTTCATCCAAGGCCTCTCGGACGATGGCCGACTTGTTCGTAATTAGCTTTGGGGCAAGCGTTTCAGTGAGTTGCGGCCAAAAAAACTGCAGTTGGCTCAGTGCGGCGGAGTGAAACGTGCGCACCTGCACTCCCGGTGCTCCCAGTTCGCGCATTCTTGAGCGCAATTCGCTAGCCGCTCGATTGGTATAGGTGAGGGCAAGCACTCGACTCGCGTTGTAGACACCGGTTTCAATGCCGTGGGCAATCCGATGCGAAATAGTCCGAGTCTTGCCGCTTCCAGCGCCCGCAATAATGCAAATTGGCCCGAGTAAGGCTTCAGCCGCAACCCGCTGTTCATCGTCCAATTCGGCGAGGAAGTCGACTGGAGACTGATCCGGGTTCAATTGGAATCCTCTTGGTTCGCGTGGCATTGACCGCTTGCTGGGCTTTGACCGTCTAACCTTTGAGATGTGGGACGACCTGCTCTGATTTTAGCTGCACTGGCAGCCGATGCTTCGCCTGGAAAAAACTTCCGGCACTATCTAAAAGTTGACTCTAATCCTGACTTGGAGACTCTTCGACTCTGGAGTGCGGATGGCCAGTCTTACGAGTTCAAGATGCCCGCGAACGCGGCAGGCATCAGTGAACTTGCGACCGAGCAGATGGCGGTGCAGCTAATGCGACGGCTGGCGTCTAAGTTGCCTTTCGAAATCCCAGAGGCTTTGGGCCAGACCAGGGACAGCGATGGCAGCACTGGCGTTTTGTTCACTTTGCTGGAGGGTTCCAATCCAGATCTATCTCGCCTAGGACCCGGTGCCTTTTCGAAGTCTTTCGGTGAGGCGCTTGCCGCCTTGCACTCGTTGCCAGTCGAAGCCATTGCCGATGCGGGATTGCCCCAGTACGACGCTGCCGCAATTCTGAAGCAAAAGGTTGCAGAACTTGATCGCATGGCTGCCACCGGAAAGGTTCCGGCTCCGCTGCTAAACCGCTGGGAGCAGGCACTGGAAGACATTGGACTATTCCGCTTTCACCCCTCCATCACACACGGTTCGCTCAGTTCAGATGCAGTAATGATCAACGGGCAGCAGGTCGTGGGTCTGACCAACTGGAACGCCCTCGCAATCTCTGATCCCGCAGAGGACTTCCGCTGGCTGTCTGGCGGTGCACTGCCATCAACCTTTGAAGATGCCATGCTGCACTACCGCGCAGCCCGCCCATCTGCTGACGAAAACTTTGCCCAGCGAGCGATGCTCTATTCCGAGCTCGAACTTGGCACCTGGCTGCTGCACTGCCTAGCGGTTGGCGATTCAGAACAAATCACGCAGGCCGAAGACCTTCTCGCCGAACTCAAGGACAACCTAGAGGCGGGCAATCTCAAGGATCTGACCGCGACCAGCTTTGTCGGCTTGGCTGCCGCCGCCGCAATCATCCCGACGGCAACTCCAACTCAGGAGTTTGCGGCGATTGAGGTTGTCGAAGATTTAGAGATCCCAGCCGACGAAGAGCTCACCGCTGCTTCGATCTTTGATGAGGTTGCCGGAATGGATTCAGAAATCTCTTCCGAAGGCGACGCAACAACCGAACCTAGTCCCGACGAGTTGTTCTAGCGGCTTCAATTGCCGCTAACAATTCCGCTTCGGTCGGTAGCTGCGCGGGCGTGACCTCTTTACCGTCGCCGGCAAAGAAGAACGATGCGCGAACCCGCTCCAAGCCAACTCCCTGCCACTTTGAAAAAGCCAGTCGATAAAGCGCAAGCTGAGTAGAACGAGCGTCTAGCTCGGCTTGATCCTTTGGGGACGATCCAGACTTCCAATCAACAACTTGATATTCACCCGAGTCGTTGAAGATGGCATCGATTTTGCAGACCACGATCATTCCGCCAAGTTCAAATTCGATTGACTGCTCAACAAATTCCGGGGTGAGAGTGGCAAATCTTGAATTTTCAAAATTCACCTTCAGGTCAAGATCCTCTTCCGCCCAGTCTTGCTCGGCTAACTCGGTTCCCTGCCGCCAGCGGTCTTCCAGCAGTCGGTGAAAATCAGTGCCGCGCTGAGCAGTGGCGCTAAACAGCTGCGGCAATGGGCGGGCTAGATACTCCGCAAACTTCTGAGGTTCCAAAATCAGCTGCATGAGTTTCGAAGCGCTTAGCCTTCTAGGCAGTTCTGGAACGGCGAGCCAATTACCCCGTTCGCGTTCCTCCAGGAGCAGCGCCAACTCGGTGAATTCAAAAAGGTTGGCAGGCGTCGCCGCAGCTACTCGCGTTGCTGCTGACTCTAGCCTGGGGCGTTTTGCTCCAAGTGGGTCAGAGGGCCAAACCGCTTGCTCATTTCGGTTTTCCAGAGGATTTGAATCCAATACCTCTGGGATGCTTCCCTGTAGTTCAACCAGGCCAGATTCGAGCAGTTCAATCAAAAATTCAGAAAGTTCTCTAGGTTTCTTGTTGCCCATTTTGTAGTGGGCGGCCGTGATGTGTAGGGACCTTCTGGCCCTGGTTACCGCAACGTAGGCAAGTCTGCGCTCTTCGGCAAGTTGCTTTGTCCGGTTTTGCACCTGGAACTCTTCATAGCGAGCCTTTACCTCTTTTTGGGTGGATGCTCTGGAGTATTCAAATTCCGGCAGCACATTGGCATCGCCGCGCAATTTGAATGGCAATTTACCGGCGGCTAGCCAGCCCTTGGAGCCTTTTCCGTCCACCGGAAAGGCACCTTTGTTTAGTTGTGCGAGTGCAACCACATCCCATTCCAAGCCCTTGGCAGCATGCACCGACATGATCTGAACCACGCCTTTTTTAGCGCCGGTCTTGGGAAGCTCGAAATTCTCGCGTTCGCTGGCGTAATCCAACCAGGACAGTAAGCCACTGAGTGAGGGTCTAAGAGAGGACTGCTCGTATTCGGCAATCCTGGAAATAAAGGCCTCAAGGTTGGCGAGCGGGTTTGGTTGCTGTGAGTGGGCAAAAAGCTCGATATCGATTTCAAGTTCGCGAACCACGACCCAAGCAAATTGTGCCAAGCCCAAATTCGAGGTAGCGCGCATCCTGCGTAACAACTTTGCCGCCTGAACTAAACGCGGGCCTCCCAGCTCTGAGAAGTTTGAACGCTCTAGTGCTTGGGGCTTAGCCAACTCATCCAGCGCTTCGATGATAGTTACCGGGGCCGAGGCCGAAACCTCGGTCCGGATTCGAGTCAGTCGCTTCGCCATATCACTTAGTTCGGCAAAGTCCCTTGCTCCAATTCGCCACTTTGGACCAGAAAGCAATCGCATCAACTGCACTCCCGATTCGGGCCTTTGAATCACTTGCAGTGCAGCAATTAAATCCATGACCTCGGGCAATTGCAGCAGCCCCGATAGTCCGGTGACCTCAACCGCTAGGCCTCGTCTGGAGAGGGAGTTGGCGAATAGCTGCATACTAGCCTTGGTCCTCAGCAGCAATGCTGCTGAAGTTTCGCTATTGAGCTGTGCTGCAAACCAGTCCGCCACTGCTTCAGCTTCAGAAATCTCGTCCTGAAAGACTTCTGCGGTAACCCGATTAGCCTTGGATGGATTACCGGGCGTTAGGGTTACCGGTGCCAACTGGGGCTGAGCAGCGTTCAGTGACTCGGTGAGCCGATTGGCAGCATCGACCACCGCCTGCCCGGATCGCCAGGATTTTGAGAGTTGAAATGTGCTGGGAACAAGAGAGCCGAAATCAGTATGGAAACCTACTAGGTTGTTGCTGCTGGCTCCCCTCCAGCCGTAAATTGCCTGGTTTGGATCGCCCACCGCTAAAACCGCCTGGCGCGAAAAAAGTTTGGCAAGTAGTTGGGTTTGAATGCTCGAGGTGTCCTGATATTCATCCAGGAGTACGAAGCGATAGCCGTGATCAAATTTGTCCGGCAGTGCTGAAAGTGCAAGGGCGACCTGATCTGAAAAATCAACTAGGTTCCGGCGCTTTTTCAAAGCCAAGTACTCGGAAACCAACCTGGCAACCAGGATATTTAGATTTGCCGCTGAAATCAGGTCGGTGATGTATTGGAACTGTCCCGACTCCCCTTTGTCAGATTTGGGCAGTGCCGAAATGTGAGCAATGAAATTCTGGAGTTCATCAATCATGGTCTCGCTGTTGCTCTGATTGTCAGTAACCTCGGAGGCCAAAGCCAACAGCAGCTCGATTAGATAGTCCTTGGTGCGGTCCCAGTTCTCTAGATTTTGATTGAGCTCACCGTTTAGATCGCGAACTAATTCGTCTGCCAACGCCACTGAACTTGCCTCGGTGAGCAAGGTGGCATCGGATTCGTAACCCACGGCAAGCGAGAGCTTTCGGAAAATGTCATTTCCGAAAGAGTTATAGGTTGTGATGTTCGGCGGAGCGAAGTCTTGGTTTAGGCCTTGCGGCCACATCTCACTCTCGCGCAACTTGTAGAGCGCTTGATTCACCCTGGCAGCAAGTTCACTGGCTGCTTTTCGAGTGAAGGTCAGTCCCAAAATTTGACTCGGTAGGGCCATTGAGTTTGCAATCAGGTAAAGCACTCTTACCGTCATGAGTTCAGTCTTACCACTGCCGGCACCGGCAATCACCAAGGTTGGAGCATCGCTTGCGGCGTTCTCCACGACAGCGCGTTGCTCATCGGTGAGCGAATGTTCAGAAAGCAACCGGTAAACCTGATCGGCGCTGAATTTAGTCACTGGTCACCACCTTAGAAATCAGCAACTGGCAGTTGGCGTCTTCGCTGCAGTGATCGGCCACCTCGGCGATAAAACTGCTACCTCCCGCACCGGATTCGACTCTGAGTAAAAGATCAAGCAGCGCTTTCTCGCTCTCGCCTTCCAGCACCGGTTGATCCAGCACCTTTAGCTTTTGATCTCCAACCGAAACGATGCGGCCACTGGTTAGCTGCTCGCCATACTGCGACCGGACCGCGAGTTGATAAACAGCTAATTGCCGATGATCGACCACTTCTTGCGCGGTTGGGGTTTTACCTGTTTTTAGATCGACTACCCGCAATCCGCCTTCGGCAGTCTTTTCCACGCGGTCGATTTTTCCGGCGATTACCAGACGGCCGATTGAGAACTCAAACTTCTGCTCTGCCGTTACCAATTCGCCGGCATCCCTGAGGTATTCACCGAGCGCGGCGACCATGTTCAAAGCCTTGCGTTTTTGTCCGCTGGCTTGCCAGCTGGTTTCAAATTCCAAGGTGTGCCAGTTGCTCTCAACAAATTCCTCGAGTTCGGTCTGATTGCTGGATACCTCAAGGGCTGCGTGTAGCAAGGTCCCCAACGAAGCTTCAAAGCCCGATCCATCTCCACCAAAGTTTTGGATGAACCAATGCACTGGACATTTTTCAAACGCCGAGAGTCTCGACGGGGAGAATCGAATTGACTCGCCCTCCGGCACAAGCGCCTCAGACGTGGAAATCGGCAGCAAACCCTGCCAATTCTCCGGGTGGGCCCCTGGAACATTTAGCAAGGCCAGCGCGGCCAGCATCGGCGCCACTGTGCTATCGCCGCCGGCAAGTTGGCTTCGGAATCTTCCAACCAACCTCCTGAGATCAAAGGTTATCGGGCTATCAATTCGGGATGGTTCGAGACCAAGCATTTGAAAGAACTGGGAGGGCTGTTCTTCTTGGGAAGTCATTGCGGTCATGATGACTTCAGAGCGGGCCGCGCCAATGGCCTTGTAGAGCAATCGAACCTCGTCTTCCAATTCTGAACGAATTGGCTGATTTGGGGTTTGCACTCTCCCAGAAAGAAATGCGGATACCGAACTCGCACCCAGCAGTGAGGTTCGCGGTCGAAGATTGGGCCAGATTCCATCCTGCAACCGAGGCAACAGCACAACTTGGAAGCTGCTATCAACCAAGCCTGCGGAGGTAGTCAAACAAACCGCAGGTCGCAAACCCTCGTCCGCTAGCGAGTCCTCGGGAACACTCTGATCCAATTGCGAATGCACGAACTCTCTCGCGGTTCCCAGCTGGTTGGAATCAAAGCGCTGAGCAGCAGCGAACAATTCCAATGCCGAATCCAGCGCTCGATTTGCTGCCAGCGCAACCTCGGACGATCCACGGGAGAGCACCTGGAGCGACTTTTGGTCCACCGTGTTCCAAATTTCAGAGACCAACTCGTGCGCGCTCGCAGCTTCAAGATTCTTTACCGCCCTGAGTAATTGCACCAGCGCGGAGAACTTGCGAAGTTCAAAACTGGTGGGCTCGATCTCAATATCGAGTGCGCAAACCAACAGCTCAGCGCTCGGCACGTCATCAAACTCGGGTAACTGAGCGAGCTGTCTCTTGAGCCTTCTGATGGCAATGCTGTCGAATCCAAAAATTGCTGAGTCCAAGACTTGCATCACTGCCTCTTGGTCGCTGGCTACCATGGCAAGCCTGGCAGTCTCCAGAATCGCGCGCGCCATGGGTTGATCGCGAAGCGCAGTTGAGCTTCCTATGATTTTGACGGGCACATCCCTGGCAGCGAGCGCTGAAGCCAGTTGATCGAGCTGTACTCGCGTTCTCGCTACTACCGCAAAATCGTTCCAGACAAGATTCGATCGCATTCTGCGCTGGCGAAGCTCGCTCGCAAGCCAATCTGACTCAGAAATTTGGTTGTCAAAAACAGCGGTTCTTATCGGCTGTACTGCATCGATTGGACGTGGGCGTTGCGGACCAGCCAACTGCGGAGGAAGTTTGGCGGCCAGCTTTGAGAGTGAGTTGCTAAATGGCGAATTTGGATTCAAATAATGCTTCTTAGCTGTAGCGAACTCACCTACAAACCCTTCCTGCACTCCAGATCGAAATCCCAACACGGACGCGTCAGGGTCACCGAATAAAACCACATTGGCAGAGTTTGAGAGTTTGGCCACTAAGTCAAGGCCGGCGCGCGAAAGATCTTGCACATCATCAACCAACACCCACTTGTAATTCGGTGCATCGATCTCGGCAGCATTGATCAATAGCTGTGAGGGGTCAATGAGCCCCTCGCGCTCAAGGGCCTCAAAGTAGGAGGGAAGCAACTCGCTTGCGATTGCAAGGCCGCGGTGCTCGAATTTTGCGGCCAGTGCCGCGAGCGCATCGCCTGTGAGTCGATGTTCGATGCATACCGCAAGCAAATCTCGAACTTCTTGAACAAAGCCCTGCAGCCCGATGGTTTGCAGGTCATACCCCCAAGGGCTTGCTGGCGAAAGCGAAATCAACTCACGCAAGATCTTCTGCTGCATTGCGCCGGAGAGCAACCGACTGGTCGGAAAATGTTTTTGGATCTGAGCAAAGGCAAATCCCGTTATGGATTGCGCACGAGGCGATGAAGATGGTTTTTTGCTGTCTAGCGCTATCAGATCGCGAAGCGCCGTTGCTGCGCGCCTGGTGGGGGTCAAAACCAAAATCTGAGCTACGGGAACTTGTTCTTCGAGGCGGGTAACTAGGTGCCGAAGCGCTGATGTCTTGCCCGAACCCGGTGAACCGAGAACTAGATGTTCGCCGGCAGTGATTTGAGCTAAAAACCCATAGTCGTTTTGCTGGGCTGCGCGAATTTCGCCCTGAGCAAATAGCATCGAGTTTTCTACCACCGAGCAAATCTATTTGCAGCCTGCGACTTTTTCATGTCGTAACCTAGTAATCCATAAAGGAGTGCAATGGAAATCAGAATCGGTATTCGCGATAATCAGCGCGACCTAGCTTTCGAAACTAACTTGAGTTCAGCTCAGGTGTCAGCCTTGGTAACCAACGCTTATGCCGCCAAGCAGGAACTAGTGACTTTTGAGGATGATAAGGGCAAGACCATTTTGGTTTCAGTTGCCAGCATCGCCTTTGTTGAAATCGGCGCGGAGCAAAACCGCAGAGTTGGATTTATCGCCTAATGGAAATCTTGGTTCTCTTGGCATACGCCGCAATTTTAGCATTGGTGGCACCATTCGTACTGCCGCGATCTGAGCACTACGGCAGCTTTGTGCCGGCTGGGATTTCTTTGGTATCAGGTTCGGCGATCTGGTTGCTGCTGACCTGGCTGGGCTTCCACTACGACGAGGCTTGGATTTGGTTCATCGTGATGCTGGCCATGCCAGCGGCGATCATTTTTGGTACCCGTTACCTCAATAAGTCCAGAGTTGCTGCCGAAGAGCAGAAGTTGGCAGAAATTCGCCTAGGCGGTAAGGCCTAGCTGATCCATTCGCACGGCGTGTGCGGCAATTAGCTCAGAGGTGTAAGGTTCGAGGCTCTTGAACTGAGCCCTGGTCCGATCGGTCTCGTCCCGGTAATTGGTCGAAGGCAACACCTTCTCAAAACTAACTGAGGTTCGAACTTCCAAAAGCACATCGGCAACCACCATGCGGCCGTAGAGAGCCATGCGGTGACCTAGTTTGGTCTCCTGAGCGATAGCGGCAAATAGCGTCGACTGGGATAGCTTCTCGAGCTCTTGGGCAGATAACAACTCTTCGACCTTCAAGCGCTTAGCCGGGGTCAGACCCTTGGCCAAACGGCGGTAGGAGTCCTCCAGCATGCCGAACACGATGTAGTTTCGCATCAGCTCTTCGTAAAAATCGCTACCTTTGGTGCGCTCCAGAAGTTGATTGATTGAAGTTCCATAGAGCGCTTCTAACTGACTTACCTCAACTCCAAATTTCGTGAGTAGTGGCACCAGCTCGGCGTGCTTGGAGTAGTACTTATTGGATAGCAGGTGGAGCTTTTTAGATAGCGCCTGATCTTCGGCGGTTTCCGACTGAAGCTCAAGCTGCTCGGCAATGGTAACCAATAGGTGAGCAAGCCGACCTAGGTAGATATCTGTTGAGGGAGTAAGCTTTGCAGGGTTGAGTTGAATTTGGCTTCTACCCGAGCTCGCATCACGCGAGGGGAGCGAAAGCTTCTGGGACACCTTGCGGAGTCTGCGCAACCAATCCAACACCTGAAAAGCTTATAACTTGCGACCGCATCCCACTAATGGGACCGGCAAATCAATGGAGAGAATTCTTGAACTTTCGTTCCCTTGGCATCGATGAAGACATCTGTGCCGCATTAGATTCCAAATCAATCAGTAGTCCATTCCCAATCCAGGAACAAGCTATTCCAGTTGCGTTATCTGGCACCGATGTCATCGGCCAGGCTAAAACTGGAACTGGTAAGACTTTGGGTTTTGGCCTGCCACTATTGCAATCACTTGGCAAAGACCCTGAACATGGAGTTCAGGCACTGGTAGTAGTTCCAACTCGTGAGCTCGCTGTCCAGGTGGCTGAGGACCTAGAACTTGCCGCCTCCAACCGCTCCACCCAGATTGCAGCCATCTACGGCGGTAAGGCTTACGAAGGGCAGGTCGCTCAGATCAAAGCTGGAGCCCAGGTGGTAGTCGGCACCCCCGGACGCTTGATTGACCTCGCCAAGCAAAAACTTCTGGATTTGGGAAAAATCAAGTTCATGGTGCTGGATGAGGCAGACGAAATGCTCGACCTCGGGTTCCTACCTGATGTTGAAAAACTATTCAGCTTCACCCCGGCCGGCCGTCAAACCATGCTTTTCTCGGCAACCATGCCGGCAGCGATTTTGAACCTGGCCCGTCGCTATCAGAACCGCCCAATTCACATTCGGGTTCAAGATCCAGACGAGGGCAAGACCAAGGCTGATATCAAGCAGTTCGTTTACCGCGCACACTCGCTAGATAAGGACGAGGTAGTGGGTCGCATTCTGCAGGCTGAGGGTCGCGGGAAGACCGTGATCTTTGTCCGCACCAAGCGCACCAGCGCCAAGCTAACCGAAGAACTAATCGACCGCGGCTTCAATGCCACCCCGCTGCATGGCGACATGAGCCAGGAGGCCCGCGAGCGCTCAATGGCTAATTTCCGCTCCGGTAAAAAGGAAATCCTGGTCGCCACCGAGGTGGCGGCCCGAGGCATCGACGTTGACGACGTGACTCACGTAATCAACTACTCAGTCCCCGAGGATGAGAAGGCTTATCTGCACCGCATTGGAAGAACTGGTCGCGCCGGAAAGCTCGGCGTCGCGGTTACCTTTGTGGACTGGGACGACATGGCCCGCTGGGTCCACATCAACCGTGAGCTAGAGCTAAACACACCAGAACCGATGGAGACCTACTCAAACTCACCACACCTTTTTGAGGAGCTGGGTATTCCTGCCGGCACCAAGGGTCGTATTGCTCGCTCCACGAAGGAGCCTGTAAAGCAATCTAAGCCAAAGACTGAGCAAAAGTCAGAACCTCAAAAGCCAGCCGAGAAGCGCAATCGGAACCGCAGACGTAACTACGTCAGCGGCTCAAAGCCTGAAGCCTGATCGATTATTCGCTGCAGCATTTCTGGTGCCGTGGAGTTTTCTCCGAGCTTGTTGTCCTTGCCGCCAACACCGTGGTAATCGGATGACCCGGTAACAATTAGGTTGTGCTTGAGCGCGAGGTCTCGCAACCAACTCTTTGCCAAACTCGGAACGGCTCGATGATTGACCTCAAGCCCGTTTAGCCCCGCCTCAATCAAGTGCTCAAAGTGAGCCCTGGGTA
>JBEGRX010000006.1:0-28745 GCA_041180205.1 Actinomycetota bacterium
TGGTTGTGACAGTGGCAGGGGGCGCTTCGCACGAGCAGGTCGTCGAATTAGTTGAGCAAGAGCTTGCTCGGGTGAACTGGTTGGGAAATTCAACCCCAAACCCACGGCGCGCACAATTCGATGCCGAGCTTGGTCAGGCCGAGAAATTTAGATTTGTGGAGAAGGATGTTGCTCAGGCAAACGTGCTGCTTGGTTTTCAGAGCATTCGCGGCAACGATGACGCCAGATACGCACTAGGCATCATGAACACCATCCTCGGTGGCGGAATGTCCTCGAGGTTGTATCAGGCGATTCGCGAAGAGCGCGGCCTGGCCTATGCGACTTACTCCTACCAGCAGGGCTATGCAGATGCCGGCTACTTCGGGATCTATGCCGGCACCAATCCAGAGAACGCGACTGTTGTCACCAAACTGATTTGGGATATTTTCCGAGAGCTGGCCGATAGTGGCGTGACTCAGGCGGAGTATGACCTTGCGCTTGGCAACATAACCGGTGGTTTGGCACTTCGTTACGAGAGCTCAATCGCCAGGATGAATCGGTTGCTTTCGGCTGAGATTGGGACCGGCGAATACCTCTCGGTCTCGGAGATCATGGAGCGTTTCCGGGCAGTTTCGCTATCCGATGTTCAACAGATTGCCCAAAGAATCATTAGCTCGCCATCATCGCTAATCGCGGTTGGCGAAGGTTTAGAGCAGCTTCAAGAGTTGGCTTGATAGGTTTATCAACATGATCTCAGTTGCAGTAGTGGGCGCAAGTGGCCGAATGGGCAGTTTGGCTATCGACCTAATCGACGCCGATGCCAACCTTAAACTCCATGCCGCTCTGAACTCAAAGTCGGACCTTGCACAAATGTTGGGCGCTGATGTGGTGGTCGATTTCACGCTGCCCGACGTCAGTCCCAAGGTTGCAAAATTCGCTATTGGTCACGGCCTAAAGATAGTCATCGGCACCTCTGGCTGGAGCGAACTTCACCTCAGGGAATTGGCAAATATGCTGGCTGAGAATCCAAGCGCAGCTGCGGTTGTGATTCCCAATTTCTCAATTGGTTCGATGCTGGCTCAGCAATTTGCTATGCAAGCTGCCAAATACTTCGACTCGATCGAAATCGTCGAAGCACACCACGCTGGCAAGGTTGATTCACCGTCCGGGACCGCGGTAAGGACTGCGGAGCAAATCGCCGCAGCTCGCGCCGGAATGGTCCAACCGCTAATTCCAGGCGTAGATCAGCCGGCACGCGGGCAGGTGGTCGGCTCAGTGCCGATCCATTCGCTTCGACTCAAAGGTGTTTCAGCGAAGCAGGATGTGATTTTTGGGGCGTCAAACGAATTACTAACCATCTCGCACGAGGTCGCTTCGCATCATGCATATTCCGAGGGCATTCGCAGAAGCATCTTGTTTGCCAAAGACGCTAGCGGCCTGACCGTGGGTCTTGATCAGGTGGTAGCGGGCTAGTGTCTGCAAAAATTTGGGCGCTGGTCATGACCGCCCTGGCAGTTATTTATGTCTTACTGCTGGGCCAAAAGGCGATCCTGTTGATGCTCGATGCGGACTTTCTGTCAAAGGCTATGGGGCTTGCCCTGCTGGTGTTGCCACTGGTCGCGACCTGGGCGATTCTCACCGAGGTTAAGTTTGGCATTGATGCCGAAAAGCTTGCCAAGGCTAATTCACTACCGCCGTTGCGGTTGGAACTTCGCCCCAGTGGGCGCGCCACCAAAGCCAGTGCTGAACTCGAATTCGAGCGCATCAAGAGCCTGGTCTCCGAAGATCTGGAGAATTGGGAGCTTTGGTTTCGACTGGGGGAGTGCTATGACGCCTCGGGTGATCGAAAGCTGGCGCGTAAATCGATTCGCAAGGCCATAAAACTAGCGAATAATTCCAAAGCGCTTTAGCCCCAAATACATCTGGCAGCCCAGGCAGAAATTGAAGAATGCGTTTAGGAAAGCCGCGAAGAAGATAAACCCTGCACTCACTGCAACCAGCACCGGAGCAAACCAGTAGCCAATTAGTCCAAGCAGAGCAAATCCCAGACCGACCTTTTGCGCAAACTGTGGTGGGCGAGCGTCCTCAAGTTCGCTAGGTGCTGCTAGTCGAGGGCGCACTAACTTTTTGAAAAGCTGGCCGTATGGGTGAGTTTTGGGGCTAATGACGCTCCAGCTGAATAGCACCGCCAGCAGCACAATCAGCGGGTAGGCGGCGGAGAGGCCATCTTCCAGTGATACCGCTATGCCAAAAGCGCTTAGCGAAAGTGCGCTTGTGATGGCGGCTCCAAATCTTGGTCCGCGTGGGTCGATTAGTTCTGCACTCATTTGATTCCTAACTTGGCTAGTTCTTGCTGAATGACCCCGGGTTTTGGAACTCCGCTGACGCGGAAGGTTACCTCACCAAGGCTGTTGAGAATGAAGACGGTTGGAGTTTGGGATATATTGAACTTGGCTGCTAAATCTAGTCGGTCGGTTAGATCGACTTCGGCATGAAGCACGCCACCAGATCGATACTCAATCTGCGCAAGTGATCTTCTGACCCCTGGGCATTGCCCGCAGTATTCGGTAGAGAACTGCAGCAGAGTCGCGTGCTTGCCGAGCTGCTTGACCAAAAAGCCGTTTTTGTGAGCCGCAAGCTCGGCGAGGTCAATCGGCTGACTCCGCTGTACGGTCCTGCCGCTGCCGGAGGACACCTTGAAGTAGATGCCGGCAATTAGCGTCAGACCAAAAAGACCTAGCGCTAAGTAGATGCCGGAGATTTCCACCTAGCAAGGGTAAGTGATAGCGCCTCGCTGTTGCTCAGTGTTGCGTTTTTTTACTTTGCCTCGTCTAGGCTTGTAGCTTGTGAGTGAAATTCAATTTAGATCTGACGTGACCGTCGAATTGGTGCGAGCTTCCGCTAACGATGCAGATGTTCTGTTCGCGGCCCGAGTCTCTACGCAGGGCGAGCAGACGCTCGAGAGCGCAAAGAGCTCCGATGCCGATACCGCCAAGCGCGATAAGGGACTTATCAATTACCTGATGCGTGATCGCCACGGCTCGCCATTTGAGCACAACTCGCTGACCTTTTACGTGCAGGCTCCAATCTTTGTATTCCGCGAATTCATGCGTCACCGCATCGCCAGCTACAACGAGGAGTCCGGTCGCTACCGTGAGCTTCGTCCGGTTTTCTACGTGCCAGGCCCAGAGCGAAAGTTGATTCAGGTTGGAAAGCCTGGGCACTATGAGTTCCAAGATGGCACCGCCGAGCAAACCGCTTTGGTTGAGCAGGAGACCATGGCGGTCACTCGTGCTGCCTATGATGCATACCAGCGCATGTTGGAGGCTGGTGTGGCTCGTGAGGTGGCTCGCATTGTGCTGCCACTGAACATCTACTCGAGCATGTATGTCACCATGAATTCACGCTCCCTTATGAACTTCCTGTCACTTCGCACTCAGCGCGAGGGCACTCACTTCCCGTCTTTCCCACAGCGCGAGATTGAGATGGTTGCGGAGAAGATGGAGGAGTTCTGGGCAGAGTTGATGCCGCTGACTTACGAGTCCTTCAACGCAAACGGTCGAGTAGCCCCTTAGTCTCCCAAGGTCTCCTCGGAATCAATCGCAATCAAGCGCTTTGAGAGCTTGGTTTTGCGCAGTGCTAAGTAAAGCACCAACCCAATTGCCAATGCGCTTATCAGATCCAGTATCACTGTCGCCAAAAGCGTGACCATTAGTACCAAGCCATCGAGTCTGGACTGGCTGGCCGTAGCCTTCAGTTCATCGATTCGAATCATGTGGTAGGCGGTCGCGATCAGCACGCCGCCGAGGGCAGCTAATGGGATTTGGGAGATTTGGCGAGAGAGCAGCAGCACAAAAATAGCCAGGTAGGCCCCATGGCTGATGGCTGCGATTCGAGAGTTAGCTCCGGCTCTGACATTTACCGCGGTTCTAGCCAGGGCAGCCGTGGCTGGAACACCACCAAAAAATGGCACGACAAGATTGGCAATACCCTGACCAAACAGCTCCCGATCTGGTTTATGTTGCTCAAAACCAGAAACCCGATCCGCAATCTTCGCCGACAGCAGTGATTCCAGGCCGGCCAAAAAAGCAACTGCCAGCGCTGAAGGCATCAGAGTCAGCCAATTGCCAGCACCTAAGAATTCAAAACTCAGCGTCGAGATTCCACCGGGCAACTCGCCAATGCGATCCAGGTTTAGATTCAGGGCATTCGCCAGCAGGGTCGCCAAAACCACACTGATCAATGCGAGGGGCAATCTAGGCCAGCGACCAGTTCCGAAGATGTTGATGAGGATTACAAAAAGACCAATTAGCACTGGGGCCAGTTGCGGCTTGGCACTCCAAGACTGAACCTCCTGATAGACGGATTCCCAGATGTGTTCATTGGATCTGAGCTCCACTCCCAAGACAAACCCAACCTGTTGCATGGCTATCACCAGTGCAATGCCGGCGGTGAAGCCCTCAATCAGCGAGGTTGGGAGTTTATGAATGTATTTTCCGAGCCTGAGACCGGATGCCAAAAGCAAAAACCCACTGGCCATCAGGCCAACCTGGAGGATTGCGGCAGCGCCGAAAGTTGAAACAATCGGGATCAGAATTACCGTCATGGCTCCGGTTGGCCCAGAAACCTGAAGCCTACTGCCTCCAAATACCGCTGCCAATATGCCAGCGATTATTGCGGTGGTGAGGCCAGCCTGGGCACCAAGCCCAGAGCCAATGCCGAATGCCAGGGCAAGCGGGAGCGCAACAATCGCAACAGTGAGTCCGGCGAGTAGGTTTTTCACCAGATTTGCGGGTTCTATAGCCCGGTTCTCAAGCCTTCGTTGGCGCACAAATACCTAGGCTATCGCTTGGTTGGGGCTTTGCCTTGCAGGTAGGCTAGGCAAATGGTTCAAAAACAGCGAGATCTATTCGGTCAGGTGCTAGTCGCGCTTGTGACTCCAATGACAGCCGATGGTGAGGTTGACTGGAATGCTACCGAGCGTCATATTGACTATGTAATTTCGAACGGTGCCGACGGCGTCGTGGTGACCGGCACCACCGGTGAGACCTCCACCCTTACCGATGCTGAAAAGATCAAGCTAGTTGAGGTTGGTAAGTCGGTATCCTCTGGTCGCGCCAAGATTATTACTGGCGGAGGCTCCAACGAAACCGCTCACGCAATGCAGCTTTACAAGGCCAGCGAGAAGGCCGGCGCTGACGGCGTGATGATTGTCACTCCCTATTACAACAAGCCAACTCAGGCTGGAATTCTGACTCACTTCCGATTGATTGCTGACGCAACCGACTTGCCGGTGATTCTGTATGACATCCCAGGCCGCACTGGAGTGGCCATCTCGTATGACACTTTTCACCGCGCCGCAAAGCACCCGAACATCGTTGCCATCAAGGACGCCAAAGGTGACCTCGCGCAGGCCTCCAGATTGATGCTGGAGACCGGTTTGATGTATTTCTCTGGAGACGATTCAAACGTCTTGCCTCACCTGTCGATTGGCGCTACCGGGCTAATCGGAGTTACCGCCAACATTGCGCCGCACGCATACCGCGAACTGGTCGATGCCACCAACAAAAATGACTTCCATGCCGCTTTGCAGGTTCACAATGCACTTGAGCCGCTGCAGCGGGCAATTATGACCCACGTCCCCGGGACAGTTGCGGCTAAATACGTGCTTCACGGACTCGGTCAGATCACCTCGCCCAGAGTGCGCCTGCCGTTGGTTGGCCCAGAGGACCATGAGGCTGCCGCTATTGAGACCGGCATCGACCAGGTGGTCGCAGTGCCGGGGCTAAGTTTCGATAACTTCAGGCCAGATCGCAATGCCGCTGCAGGTGGCGCGCTGCCTAAGGTCGCGGGAACCACTCGCTAGTGGAGCACTTGGCACCGGCACCACTGAAGCCAGGCGTCCTTCGAATCATTCCACTTGGTGGAATTGGCGAAATCGGCCGCAATATGACGGTCTTCGAGCTCGATGGTCAAATCCTGATTTTGGACTGTGGCGTTTTGTTTCCAGAGGAAACCCAGCCAGGCGTTGATTTGATTTTGCCTGATTTTGGATATCTGGAAGATAAGTTGGACCGTGTCGCCGGGGTGGTGTTGACCCATGGCCACGAGGATCACATTGGTGGTGTGCCTTACCTGCTTTCCATGCGAAAAGACATACCGCTGATCGGATCTAAGCTCACTCTGGCCCTGGTTGAGGCCAAACTCAAGGAACACCGGATTACGCCCTTCTCGCACACCGTGAAAGAGGGTCAAATTGAGCAGCTAGGGCCATTCAGTCTTGAGTTCGTGGCGGTAAATCACTCGATTCCAGACTCACTCGCCGTCATCATTAGATCTAGCGCAGGAACCGTTTTGGCCACCGGCGACTTCAAAATGGACCAGTTGCCGCTGGATGGTCGCCTAACTGATTTGCGCACTTTTGCTCGAATTGGCGAAGAGGGTCTGGATCTTTTCATGGTCGACAGTACAAACGCAGACGTACCGGGGTTCACACCGCTGGAGCGTGAAATCGGCCCGGTAATTGAAAACGTGATCAGCAAGACGCCGGGCAAGGTAGTGGTCGCATCATTCTCGTCCCACGTGCACCGCGTGCAACAGGTCTTGGATGCGGCGCTCGCCAATAACCGCAGGGTGGCCTTTGTTGGTCGCAGCATGGTTCGAAATATGGCGATTGCGGCGGAGCTGGGTTACCTCAGGGTCCCAGAAGGTTTGATTGTCGACCTCAGCGACATCGATGAGATTCCAGATGACCAAATAGTTTTGATGTCCACCGGTAGCCAGGGTGAGCCAATGGCGGTGCTATCCCGGATTGCAAATCGCGATCACAGAATCATCATTGGCGAAGGAGACACTGTTCTCATGGCTTCCTCGCTAATCCCCGGAAACGAGAACGCGGTCTATCGAGTCATCGATGGGCTGATTCGCCTCGGCGCCAATGTGGTGCACAAGGGCAATGCCAAAGTGCACGTCTCAGGACACTCGGCTGCGGGGGAGTTGCTCTACTGCTACAACATTCTCAAGCCTAAAAACGTTTTGCCAATTCACGGTGAGGCCAGGCACCTGCATGCCAATGCAAAATTGGCAATTCAAACTGGCGTTCCGGCCGAGCAGACCCTAATCGTCCAAGATGGCGCAGTGATTGATTTGTCTGAGGGAGTTGCCAAAGTGGTGGGTCAAGTGGCTTGTGACATGCTCTACGTAGACGGTAAGACGGTTGGAAAGATTACCGATGAGGACCTCAAGGACCGGAGAATTTTGGCGGCCGAGGGCTTCATTTCTATCTTTGCTGTAATTGACCCAATCACCGGAAAGGTGGTTGAGGGACCCGAGATTCGCGCTAGGGCTTACGCGGAAGACGATCACGTTTTCGATGACATCCTGCCCGAAATTGAACGGGCTTTGGAGCGAGCTGCGGTTGAGGGTGTGCGAGATACCTACACGATGCAGCAGGTAATTCGCAGAACCATCGGTGGATGGGTGGCGAAAGCTCACCGCAGAAAGCCAATGATTATCCCGATCGTTGTTCATTCCTCCCGCCCTGCCTAGGGCTAATTGTCCTAAAGCCTTGCTAACTTGTCTGCATGGCTTCAAAGACCCCTCCGCCAAGAAAACCTAGCGCTCGGAAACCTGCGCGCACTGCCGCACCGAGGGCGGCGGCCCCAAAGCCGCGCCCGGCAAAGGCCCAGGGGCAAGGCTTTTTCTCGACTTTGTCGAAGTTCTACCTCGGTGCCGCTCACCTTATGGGCAAGGCGGTGCGGGCATTTAGCACTGAGAAATTGGCTGATGAAGATCGCCGCGACGGTGCTCCGTTTTTCGTCTTTCTACTTTCGGTTTTTGGCGCAGCGTTCGCCTGGTTTCTAATCAACGAACCTTGGGCCAAGCTGCTGCACTCGTACACCTTTGGAATGTTGTTTGGTTTGGTTGCCTATGCACTGCCAGCCATTTTCCTTTTTTACTCGCTTTATTTGTTTAGGCATCCGGCATCGGTTCGCGACAGCTCAAGATTTGCGGTCGGGTTTTGGTTATTTCTTTCGGTAATTTCAGGTTTTTTCCACATCTTCGCTGGCACTCCCTCGCCAAATACCGATGGCCCAGAAGGACTGGCCGCTGCCGGTGGCCTCTTTGGCTGGCTGGTTGGCGGACCGCTGTTGAGTTTGCTTACCATCTGGGGCGCTACCCCGGTGCTTGTGGTTCTGGTGGCAGTCTCGGTTTTGATCATGACCGGCACCGCACCGAACCAGATCAAGCCGCGTTTGGGGGAGTTTTACAATTTCTTGTTCGGGATCAAAGCCAAGGCGGAGATCGCCGACGCCTTTGACGGCAAGAAGTCCAGCTGGTGGAACAAGGAGAAGGACACCAAACCCGCCTTCGATACCGCGGTGGTTGAGGCTATCGATGACTTCGTTGATGAACACCTAGCGGATACCTACCCCCTGGTGGAAGTCGAAGATTCCATTGCTGACCTGGGTTTCCTCAAACAAGAAGAAGGTGTCACCGAACCGATTGATGTGCTGAGCGAAGAAATTCCAACCGCTCCGGTCAAGCGCAGCAACAAGCCTTACGTGCTCCCCGGTCTAGGACTCTTGGCTGCCGGAACCCCTCCTAAGGCAAAAAGCGCGGTCAATGATCAGATTGTTGCTGCCATCAACGATGTTTTCAAAGAGTTTGATGTTGAAGCCAGGGTTTCCGGGTTCCAGCGCGGGCCGACAGTGACCCGCTACGAGGTTGAACTTGCCCCAGGTGTGAAGGTAGAGGCAGTAACCCGGCTTTCGAACAACATTTCTTATGCTGTTGCATCCAACGAAGTACGCATTCTGGCTCCAATCCCGGGTAAAAGTGCCATTGGAATTGAAATCCCCAACACCGATCGAGAGACGGTTTCGCTCGGTGATGTGCTGCGAAGCAAGAATGCCGCTAGTTCAACTCACCCGCTGACCATTGGAGTTGGCAAGGATGTCGAGGGTGGTTACCTGGTTGCCAATCTTGCGAAGATGCCGCACCTATTGGTCGCCGGTGCCACTGGAGCTGGTAAATCGTCTTTTGTGAATTCGATGATCACGTCGATTTTGATGCGCTCTAAGCCCTCCGAGGTTCGCATGGTGCTGATTGATCCCAAGCGAGTTGAGCTCTCTGCCTATCAGGGTGTTCCTCACCTTGTCACGCCGATCATCACAAATCCGAAAAAGGCGGCGGAAGCACTTCAGTGGGTTGTCAAAGAGATGGACTCCAGGTACGACGACTTAGCAAGCTTTGGCTTCAAACACATCGATGATTTCAACCGCGCAATTGTTGCTGGTGAAGTAAAGCTTCCCGAAAACTCGCGTCGCGAATTGCAGCCGTATCCGTATTTATTGGTCGTCGTTGATGAGTTGGCCGACCTGATGATTGTTGCACCACGCGATGTCGAAGACTCCATCGTGCGAATTACCCAGTTGGCTCGCGCATCAGGAATTCATCTAGTTCTTGCGACTCAGCGCCCTTCGGTGGACGTGGTCACCGGTTTGATCAAGGCGAATGTTCCCTCCCGCCTGGCATTTTCCGTTTCTTCCGTTACCGACTCCAGGGTTATCTTGGACCAGCCTGGTGCTGAGAAGTTGGTGGGTCAGGGCGACGCCCTGTTTGCGCCGATGGGATCCAATAAGCCGGTTCGAGTTCAAGGCGCATGGATCGCTGAAGACGAGCTCCACCGGGTCGTGGCACACGTCAAGGCCCAGATGGAGCCGGAGTATCGAAACGACGTGACGGCGGTTGCGGCTACCAAAGTTGTGGACAGCGACATCGGTGACGATTTGGAGCTGCTGCTGCAAGCCGCCAGTCTGGTGGTCAATTCTCAATTTGGATCTACCTCAATGCTGCAGCGCAAGCTAAGGGTTGGGTTTGCCAAGGCCGGAAGGCTAATGGACCTCATGGAGTCCCGCGGCATCGTCGGGCCATCTGAGGGCTCAAAGGCCAGGGATGTGCTTGTAAAACCCGACGAGTTACCAGAGCTTCTCGCCAAACTGTCCGGTGCCAGCAGTGCCGTGTTCGAAGGCGATACTGGGGGAGAAGACGAAGATGGCGATGAAGATGCATGGCAGCTAACCGGCAGGCGTGATGACTTCTAGATCTTTTATGTACCGCCAAACTCCAAACCTGATCACGTCGCTGCGAATCTTGATGGTTCCAATTGTGCTTTGGCTGATGTTGATTGGCTGGGACTCGTTCGCAGATCGAATGATTGCGCTGGTTTTGCTGGTGCTAGCGGCCTCGACTGATGGCATCGACGGAGCGATTGCACGCCGGCGCAATCTGGTCACTAATCTTGGCAAAATCCTCGACCCAATTGCCGACAAGGCTTTGCTCTCGGGTGCCTTGATCGTGCTGTCTATTCAAGATGCGGTTCCGTGGTGGGCAACGGTTTTGATTCTGGTTCGAGAATTCGGCATCACGGTGTACCGGTTGGTGATAGCTAAACGTCGGGTAATTGCAGCGTCTACCGGTGGAAAATTCAAGACTGTTATTCAGATCATCGGAGTCTCTATGGCGGTCGCGCCATTTGACTTCCTGGGTGCTTGGTGGGGTTGGCTAACTCAAGCTGTGATTCTGTTCGCCGTCGTAATTACCTGGTACACGGGCTTGCAATACCTCAGGCCGCAGAAGTGACGCTCAACCAAACCCTTGGCGAGTATGGGCTCTATTTAGCCACCGCGGAATCCCTCACCGCTGGACTCATTGCCTCTGAGCTAGCGAACAATCCGGGTGCCTCAAAATATCTACTCGGCGGTATCGTCTGCTACCAGAACGAGATCAAGATTAAGCAGCTCGGGGTGGATCCAGGGTTGATTGACAGCCGCGGTCCAGTTGATCCTGCAGTGGCGTTGCAAATGGCTTACACGGTGCGCTCTAAATTCGCGCTGGATTGCGACAAGCCTCTTGAGAAGGTGATAGGAGTTTCCACCACGGGAGTTGCTGGTCCTGATTCTTTAGGTGACAAGCCGGTTGGCCTGGTGTATCTCGGGATAAGTTCTTCAATCGGAGACCGCACTGTTGAACTGAGGCTGAATGGCAGCCGGTCAGAGGTCCGCTTGGCTACCGTGGCGAAAACCATGGAGGAGATTGCGGATGAAATTCACCGTCTCATTGGTTGAGAATCAGGAAACATTCAGCAAGCAAATGTAAATTTGTCACTACCAACCGCTAGGTTATTTTCCAGGAGGAAAACCTTTGGTACTACTAAGGCAAGAGATCGGTGACGTGTTGCGTTCCCATCGACTTCGTCGCGGCCAGACGCTTCGTCAGGTGGCAGCGAAGGCATCGGTTGCGCTTGGTTATCTTTCCGAGGTTGAGCGCGGTCAGAAGGAAGTATCCTCTGAGATCTTGGCTTCTGTCGCCGAAGCCCTAGAGGTGCCACTATCGGTTGTTATGCGTGAGGTCTCAGACCGAGTTGCCTCTGTTGAGGGCATCTACCTCGATGACACTTACATCCCTGACACCGTTCCGGATGCCTTCATGACAGAGGCAGAGCTTTTTTCTCAGACTAAGTTTTGAAACTGAGTCATTTTCACCAACTGCTTCAGGATGAGTTTGGCGCACCGTTTGCGCAAGTCTTGCTGAAAGATTTTCGCCTCCAACAATTCCAGGATCGAACCGCGGAGGAGCTCATTCGCGACGGGGTTGATCCCAAGCAGATTTGGCTCGAGCTGTGCCGGCAACAGTCAGTTCCCAAGGAGCGCTGGACCGGGATTCCGGTAAAGAAAAGACACGCCGAATAAATCATTCGAAATTTTGTTCGAACGTCTAGTGTTCTATCTAGATAGGGCTAAACCGCTTAGTTATCAACAGTTCTGTGGAGAGAAACTAAAAAGGTCAGACCTACGAATTAGCTTCTAGGGAGCTAAAGAAAGAGGTAAAAATGCCAAGTGCATCCGACAGAGAGAAAGCGTTAGAGACCGCTCTAGCCCAGATTGATCGCCAGTTCGGCAAAGGCTCAGTAATGCGATTGGGCACCGAAGAGCGAGCCCCAATCGAGGCCATCTCAACCAGTTCGATTGCACTTGATGTTGCACTGGGAATCGGCGGCCTCCCAAAGGGTCGCATCGTCGAGGTCTACGGTCCGGAATCATCCGGTAAGACCACCGTTGCACTTCACGCGATTGCAAACGCTCAGCGCAATGGCGGCATCGCGGCCTTCATCGATGCCGAGCACGCACTAGACCCTGAGTACGCAAAGGCACTCGGCGTCGACATCGATGCGCTCCTGGTTAGCCAGCCTGACACCGGTGAGCAGGCCTTGGAAATCACCGACATGCTTATTCGCTCAGGTTCCATTGACATCATCGTCATCGACTCGGTTGCTGCTTTGGTGCCTAGGGCTGAAATCGAAGGTGAGATGGGTGATTCGCACGTGGGTCTCCAGGCCAGACTTATGTCGCAGGCCTTGCGAAAGCTCACTGGAGCCTTGAGCAACACCAACACCACCGCTATCTTCATCAACCAGCTGCGCGAGAAGATCGGTGTCTTCTTCGGTTCACCAGAGACTACCGCAGGTGGAAAGGCGTTGAAGTTCTACGCATCCGTCCGCCTCGACATCCGGCGCATTGAGACCCTGAAGGAGGGCACCGACTCGGTCGGTAACCGCACTCGTGTAAAGGTTGTCAAGAACAAACTGGCGGCTCCATTCAAGCAAGCGGAGTTCGACATCATGTTCGGAGAGGGCATCTCTCGCGAGGGTGGGCTTATTGACTTCGGCGTTGAGCAAGACATTGTCAAGAAGTCCGGCGCTTGGTACACCTTCGATGGTGAACAGCTGGGCCAGGGTAAGGAAAACTCTCGCCGCTACCTGAAAGAAAACCCTGAGATTGCAGACAGCATCGAGAAAAAGATTAGACACAAACTTGGAATTGGCGTGCCACGCGCGGTAGCCGACTTGCCAGCCGAGGAGACCGCTCCGGTCGCCAAGGCCGCAAACGATGCCTAACGAACCAACCGACGAGAAGCTGGAGCAGCGGGCTAAAAATGTCCTGCTGTTCCAGCTTTCCCGTTCCATGAAGACCAGGCACCAGCTTGCGACCATTCTCAAAAAACGTGAAATACCCGAGGACATTGCCAACGCTGTTTTGGATCGCTTCACCGAGGCTCAGCTGATCGATGACGCAGCCTTTGCGAGGGCATTTGTAAATTCTCGAATCGCGGTGTCTGGCAAGTCCAAATCTGTCATCGCCCGTGAGCTCAAGCAAAAAGGAGTCAGTGCCCAGGATGCCGAGCAGGCGCTGAGTTCAATTGATGCCGAGCTGGAGGATCAAACCGCATACAGCGTTGCCAAGAAGCGCTATCAACAGCTATCGACTCTGGAGCCAGAGGTTCGCCGCCGTCGACTCATGGGTTTTTTGATGCGACGTGGATTCTCTTCGCAGCTGACAGCAAGAATTCTGCGGGACCTAGAGCACTCAGAGTAAAATCCTCTGGCTATGTCACTAACTTACGAAGTCCGCACCTATGGTTGCCAGATGAACGTTCACGACTCTGAGCGTATCTCGGGGTTGCTTGAGTCTGCCGGCTATACCAAAGCCGAAGGCATCGAGGCTGATCTCGTAGTCTTCAACACCTGCGCGGTTCGTGAAAATGCTGACAATAAGCTTTACGGCAATCTCGGAACGATGCTGCCGAAGAAGGAAGCCAATCCAAATCTTCAAATTGCCGTCGGTGGCTGTCTCGCCCAAAAAGACCAGGACGTCATCATCAAAAAGGCTCCCTGGGTTGATGTGGTGTTTGGCACTCACAACATGGGCTCTTTGCCAACTCTGCTCGAGCGCGCGAGGCACAACAATGAGGCCCAGGTAGAGCTTTTGGAGTCTTTGGAGGTTTTTCCTTCGACGTTGCCAACCAAGCGTGATTCGGCCTATTCAGGCTGGGTATCGATTTCCGTGGGCTGCAATAACACCTGCACCTTTTGTATCGTTCCCTCACTTCGTGGCAAGGAGAAGGACCGCAGGCCCGGCGACGTTTTGGCTGAAGTGAATGCCTTGGTCCAGGATGGTGCTATCGAGGTTACCCTGCTAGGCCAGAACGTCAACACCTACGGCGTGGAGTTTGGCGACAAGGGTGCGTTTGCAAAGTTACTGCGTGCCTGTGGCCAAATTGAAGGTCTTGAGAGGGTGAGATTCACCTCTCCGCATCCAGCTGCATTCACCGAGGATGTGATTGAGGCCATGGCGGAAACTCATAACGTGATGCCTCAGCTTCACATGCCACTGCAGTCAGGCTCCGACCGTATCCTAAAAGAGATGCGTCGGAGCTATCGCAGTGAAAAATATCTCGGCATCTTAGATCGCGTCCGAGAGCTAATTCCAGATGCGGCTATCACCACCGACATCATCGTTGGCTTTCCGGGCGAGACTGAGGCCGACTTTCTTGAAACCATGAGGGTCGTACAGGCTGCCAGATTCGCCACCGCATACACTTTTCAGTATTCCAAGCGCCCGGGGACACCGGCGGCTGAGCTTCCAGATCAGCTACCCAAGGAAGTCGTTCAAGAGCGTTACGAGCGCCTCCTAGCGCTTGTGAACGATATTGCTTGGCAGGAGAACAAAAAACAGGTTGGAAAGACTGTTGAGGTATTGGTTGCTACCGGGGAAGGTCGCAAGGACTCTCAGACCCAGCGACAGACCGGTCGGACCCAGGACAATCGCCTGGTGCACTTCGAAGTGCCACAGGGCAGAGAAATTGCTCGCCCAGGTGACCTAGTTACCGTCTCGGTGACCCAAGCCGCTCCCTATCACCTACTGGCGGAGGTTTCCGAGGGGTCGATTTACCAAGTTCGTCGCACTCGCGGTGGTGATGCTCATGACCGCCGTCAGCTGGAGAGCTGCGGCGCTCCTGTTCCAGGTAGCGGCAAAGTGTCACTGGGCATTCCCATCAGGTCCAAGAGTGTCCTTTAGCCTGCTTGCGGTGGTCGGCCCGACCGCATCGGGAAAAACTTCGCTAGCCCTAGAGTTGGCGGCGGCGTTAGAAAATTCAGGGCAGCCAGTTGAGATCATCAACGCCGACGCCATGCAGCTCTACGCCGGCATGGATATCGGAACGGCAAAACTCTCGATCGCAGAACGCAGCAGCCCGAATCATCATCTATTCGACATTCTGACGCCCGCGCAGGAGATGACGGCGGTTGAGTATCAACGAGTAGCTCGTGAAACCTGCCTAGAGATCATCGGTCGCGGCAAGCTTCCAATGTTTGTCGGCGGAAGCATGTTTTACCTCGCTGCGGCCTTGGATCAGTTGGATTTTGCACCAACAGACGGCGAGGTTCGGCTTCGTCTCGAGCAAGAATTCTCCAGCGCTGGTGCATTGGTGATGCACGAGCGACTGAGAAAGCTGGATCCGGTGACCGCCGACAAGATTCCGGCCCAAAATGTCAGAAGGGTCATTCGAGCCCTTGAGGTCATTGAAATTACCGGCGAGAGCTACGCCTCGACACTTCCGGAACCCAGATACTGGAAACCGGCGCTTCAGATTGGCCTGGCTGTCGAGCGGGAAGAGCTCAAGCGCAGAATTTTGCTGCGGGTTGAGGCCATGTGGCGGCAGGGCATTGTTGACGAAGTTCACCAGCTTTTGAAGCAGGGCGAGTTCAGCAAAACCGCAAAGATGGCGATTGGTTACAAGCAAGCAATCGACCAGCTAAATGGCGAATTGACACAAGCGGAAGCGATGGCTGAGACGGTAGCTCTGACCAATCGCTATGCCAGAAGGCAGATGTCGTGGTTTCGCCGCGATAAGCGAATTGGCTGGATTTCGGATAATGAACCCCTGATTCCTCAAGCCATGAACTTGATTAGGCTTGGGGCATGAATATCGAATTCACCAAAGGTCACGGCACCGGCAACGACTTTGTTTTGATTGCGGATTTCGATGGGGTAATGGATCTCACCGAAGAGCAAATTCAGTTGATTTGCGACCGGCACTTTGGAATTGGGGCCGACGGTCTTATTTTGGTAACCAAGACCGAGAACAGCGAAGTGGCCCACCTGCTGCACGATGAGCCAAACGCCCAGTGGTTTATGGATTATCGAAACGCTGATGGCTCCAAGGCTGAAATGTGTGGCAACGGAATTCGAGTTTTCGCCCGCTATCTGACTTCTCGCGGACTTGCCAGCATTATTGATGGCTCCACGCTTGCGGTGGCAACCCGTGCCGGAGTCAAGGATTTGACCAGCACCTCGACGGGTTTTGCCGTTGATCTGGGGCGCTGGGGAGTGGATTCGGAAGACTTCCTGGTGAAGGCGGATGGCATTTCCGTTGCACGTCCGGGTCTCGGGCTCAACCTAGGGAACCCGCATGTTGTGGTGGCACTTGCCGATCAGGACGAGCTTTCTGCTCTCGAGCTGCACCGGGCTCCGAAGCTTGAACCAAGCCCGCGAAAAGGGGCGAATGTCGAATTTGTAGTGTTGGATGACCCGCTAATCAAGGAGGGGGTCGCCAGCATCTCCATGCGGGTCCACGAGCGCGGTGTCGGAGAAACGTTGAGCTGTGGAACTGGAATCGCTGCCGCCGCTCTGGCAATTCGGCACTGGGCAGACAATGGTCAGAATTTCTGGCGAGTTAGAGTGCCGGGTGGGGAAGTTGGTGTCCGCATGTTCCCGACCGAAGACGGGGAGCATGTGGCGATTTCAGGACCGGCGGAGCTGGTCTTTAGCGGAACCTTCAGTCTCTAGTTACCTCGAGGATTCGAAACCCCTTATCGGTCGAAAAGCGACTGGCGGTAAGCTCCGGGAATTCGTTTTGAATCCAAGTCAGTAGCGAATCGGCACCAAGCTGCTTTTGCACCACGAGCATGGCTCTACCGCCACTTTCCAGCCTTGGTAGCCAGGTCGACAGCAATTCATGCAGTGCCGACTTGCCAATCCGAATTGGGGGATTGGACCAGATCGCGTCAAAGCGCATATTCGGCGGAATCTGGTCGGCGGTGACAGCCTTCACATTAGTAAGGCCCAGCCGGCTGGAATTAGTTTGCGTCAGCTTCAGGCTTCGTTCGTTCACGTCCAGGGCCCAGAGTGTTGTTTCAGGCCGCAAGCTGGCTATAGCTAGGGAAATCGGTCCCCAGCCGCAGCCAAGATCTAAAACATTTCCCGAATCGGGGAACTGATCGTGCTTGCTCAGCAGAATGCTGGTTCCGGGATCTAGTTTGCTGGCACTGAAGGTGCCGCTGGCGGCTTGAACCAAAAATTCCCGGTCGGACACTTTGTAGGAAATCTCGCGAACGGTGGCGGGAGAATCTGGGTTCGCGCTGAAATAGTGGTCCTGAGGCATGCTGCAAACCTAATACAGCCCTAGGGTTAAAGTGCGATGGAAAACGAATCCACAATTGACCGCATTTTGCGAAGAGGTGCCGCTGCACCGCGCAACGAGTTTGACGGCGATCAGCTAGACCTCGAGGCCAGAGACTCGCTACGACGCGTTGCCGGTCTTTCAACCGAGTTGCAGGACATCACCGATGTCGAGTACCGAAAATTGCGACTCGAAAAAGTTGTGCTTATTGGCGTCTGGGGTTCGGGGACTTTGACTGATGCCGAAAATGGTCTGCGCGAGCTTGCTGCGCTGGCCGAAACGGCAGGTGCAGAGGTGCTGGATGGACTGCTGCAGCGCAGAGCCTATCCGGATCCGGCCACGTTCTTCGGAAAGGGCAAAGCGCAGGAGTTGAAGGAACTGGTTGCTCACCTAGGTGCGGACACCGTCATCGCAAACGCCGAGCTGGCACCTTCCCAGCGCCGTGCTCTTGAGGATGCAGTAAAGGTTAAAGTGGTCGACCGCACTGCGATCATCTTGGACATCTTCGCCCAGCACGCCAAGAGTCGCGAGGGTAAGGCGCAGGTTGAACTTGCTCAACTCGAATACCTCTTGCCACGCCTTCGCGGCTGGGGTGAGTCGATGTCTCGACAGGCCGGAGGTCAGGCCGCCGGTGGCGTGGGAATCGGATCACGCGGACCGGGTGAGACCAAGATCGAGCTGGACCGCCGGCGCATCAACACCAAGATGGCAAAACTAAAGCGCGAGATTATCGACATGAAGCAGGCGCGCGATATTAAACGCTCCAAGCGCGAGAAAAATAACGAGCCACAGGTCGCAATTGCTGGATATACCAACGCAGGGAAGTCATCCGTGCTCAATCGAATGACCAAGGCTGGGGTTCTGGTGGAAAATGCTCTCTTTGCGACCCTGGACCCAACTGTTAGACAGCACGAGACTCCAGATGGCAGAAGTTACACAATTGCTGACACTGTGGGGTTTGTTCGTCAGCTACCACACCAGCTGGTGGAGGCGTTTCGCTCTACTCTCGAGGAAATCTCGCACGCTGACTTGATTGTTCACATTGTGGATGGCACTGACCCCGATCCGATGGGTCAAATCAGAACCGTCCATGGGGTGATCGCCGAGGTTGAGGCATCCAGCATCCCCGAGCTGATTGTTTTCAATAAGACCGACCTGCTATCTGATGAAGATCAGGTCCGGCTGCGAGGACTGGTGCCGGGCTCACTATTGATTTCTGCCAGAACCGGCGAAGGCTTCGAGCAACTCGAGTCAAAAATCGCCGAGCTGCTGCCAAGACCCGACGTTGAGTTTGAGGGAGTTGTTCCCTACAGCCGCGGGGATCTTGTTTCCAGAGCGCACCTTTCGGGAAAGGTGCTAGAGATTGAATACGTGGAAGCCGGGACTCGGCTCAAGGCTTTGGTCAAGCCAGACCTGGCGTCTGATTTGAAGGAATTTGCTACACGGCCCTAAGAACGGCAACGACTTTGCCCAAGATGACCGCATGGTCACCCAGAATAGGCTCGAATGCTGAGTTTCTTGGCAGAAGCCAAGTGTGCCCATCGCGCTGCTTGAAAGTCTTTACCGTGGCCTCATCTTCTAGCAGCGCTGCAACGATGTCGCCGTTCTCTGCGGTCTGTTGCTGCCTGACAACCACCCAGTCGCCATCGCAGATGGCGGCATCTATCATCGATTCACCAACGACTTTGAGCAGGAATAGGTCGCCCTGGCCAACTAGTTGGCGAGGAAGCGCGAATACGTCCTCGACGTTTTGTTCCGCGGTGATGGGGCCACCTGCCGCAATTCTTCCAACGAGAGGGACCATGGCGGCGTCCGCCTTGATGATCTCACCGGCGAAGTCGTCAAAGCCGAGCAAATCGATGGTTCGAGGCCTGCGCGGATCTCGGCTGATAAACCCCAACAGTTCAAGTTTGTTTAGCTGATGGGAGACGCTCGCGGTTGAACTTAGGCCGACGGCCTCGCCAATCTCTCGCATCGAGGGAGCGTAGTTTCTAGCCTGCATAGATTCGCGGATCACAGCGAGAATTCGCTGCTGCACATCTGTTAGCTCAGAGCTGTCCATCTCGGCTCCTCTCAAAATGTCAGTGGGGGAAGTTTTACTTCTTGTATCGAAACTGTATTCGCTACCTCGGCGTTTGCCAAACACATTTTCGAGTTATTTGTAAATAAAGAGACAAAAAACTTGTAAATGTTGGAAAAGTTTCTATACTTAGAACAAATGTTCGAAACAAAGAATCGAACAGAAGGGTGATGATCACAATGAGTGCTGTTACTTCCTACCGACTTACCAACCCAAGACGTCTTTTCCGCGGTATCGCAATCTTGGCGTTAGCCGCATCCTTCACCATGGCATCTATCTCTGGCTCCTTCGCGGGAAGCCAGGAGGCGAGCGAGCTGGAGTATGTAACCGTGCAGTCGGGTGACTCGCTCTGGTCACTCGCCGACATTTACGCACCAAACTCAGATCCTCGCGACTGGATCGCCGAGGTGGTACTCCTAAACGCTCTAACCTCGGTTGATCTAACCCCTGGCCAGCAAATCGCTCTGCCCTAGCGCTATCGGGTAATCTTCAAGGGTGACCAACCTCGAAGATTTGCCGCTCAGAGACGACCTCAAGGGCCTAAAGCCATACGGTGCGCCTCAGCTGAATGTTCCAATTCAGCTCAATGTCAATGAAAACACTTTCGGCATTCCAGAGACTGTGGCGCTCGACATCATCCAAGAGCTTGCCGCCGAGGTGATAAAACTAAACCGGTATCCAGACCGCGAATTCCTTGAGTTGCGCGCAGAGTTTGCGGCATATCTCGGGCACAACCTAGCTTCTGACCAGATTTGGGCCGCTAATGGCTCTAACGAGATCATTACCCAAATTTTTCAGGCCTTTGGCGGCCCTGGAAAGTCTGCCCTCAGCTTTGGACCCACCTACTCGATGTATCCCAACATTGCGAGGATAACTCTGACCAATTACCAAGAGCTACCCCGACTAGCGCAATTTGAGCTGACTGCCGACTATGTCGCTCAGCAGCTCTCCGAGCATCAGCCTTCGATTGCAATTCTTTGCAATCCAAATAATCCAACCGGGACGCCAATTGATAACTCGGTCATCGAAGCCGCCTACAACGCATTTAATGGCATCTTGGTCGTCGACGAGGCATATGCCGAGTTTTCCTCTAGCGACTCAGCGCTTTCGCTTTTGGATGGAAGGCCAAGATTGATCGTGAGCCGAACCATGAGCAAGGCCTTTGCGTTCGCGGGTGCTCGAGTTGGTTACCTCGCGGCGGATGCTGCGATTGTCGATGCTATGCGGATTGTTCGATTGCCTTATCACCTTTCGGCTTTGACGCAGGCTGCAGCGCGTGCCGCGCTTCGACACTCAGCAGAAATGCTGGCAAATGTCGAGCAGATCAAGGTTCAGCGAGACCGCATGGCCGCGCAGATCTCAAAGATGGGGCTCAAGGCTTTTGCCTCGGAGGCAAACTTCATTCTCGTTGAGGGTTTTGAGAGCCCGAATCAGGTTTTCGAACAGCTTTTGGCCAAGGGAGTGATTGTTCGCAACGTTGGCATTCCAAACACCCTTCGCATTACCGCCGGCACTGAGTCTGAGACAACCAAGTTGTTGGGTGAGCTGGCGTTGATTCTTGACTAAACTTGGGTAATCTTCCCAAGCGAGGTCAAATCATGAGCCGTATTGCCAAACTCTCTCGCGAGACAAGCGAGTCCAAGATTGAGCTCGAGCTGAATCTAGACGGCGCTGGTCAGTCTCAAATCGAGACCGGTGTGCCATTTTTCGACCACATGCTCACGGCTTTTTCAAAGCACTCGCTAATTGACTTGAAGATTCGATCCGTTGGCGACATCGAGATCGATGTTCACCACACCGTTGAAGACACAGCTATCGTGCTCGGTCAGGCCATCAAGCAGGCGCTTGGGGATAAGGCCGGCATAGGTCGATACGGTGATGCCACCGTCCCGCTTGACGAAGCGCTGGCCAGGGCTGTCGTTGATGTGTCGGGTCGACCTTTTTTGGTTCACAGTGGCGAGCCTCAGGGTTTTGAGTATCACCTGATTGGCGGCCACTTCACAGGCTCAATGGTTCGCCACGTCTTTGAAGCCATCGCTTACAACGCCGGCCTCACACTGCATGTGACAGTGCTAGCCGGCAGGGATGCTCACCACATTGCGGAAGCTCAGTTCAAGGCTTTGGCCCGTGCCATGCGCAAAGCGGTAGAGCACGATGCTCGAGTCGCAGGTGTCCCTTCCACCAAAGGCAGCCTTTGACTAAAACCGTTGCCGTCTTCGACTATGGCAACGGTAATGTTCACTCGGTATGCCGAGCGCTAGAACATGCTGGTGCTGAGGTGGTGCTCACTGCTGACCGAAGAGTACTGCTGGAAGCTGATGGCATGCTGTTGCCCGGTGTTGGTGCATTCGCTTCTGTGATGCGAAACCTAACGGCTCACAATGCCTCAAGCCTGGTAGATCAGAGGTTAACCGCCGGAAGGGCAGTTTTAGGTATCTGTGTTGGCATGCAGGTCATGTTTGAGCATGGAGTGGAGCACGGCATTGACTCGGAGGGTCTGGGACAGTGGCCCGGAAGCGTCACTATGCTCAATGCCCCCACCTTGCCGCACATCGGCTGGTCTCGGGTGAAGCCGGATCTCAAGAGCGCGCTCTTTTCTGGAGTTGAAGACGAGCGTTTCTACTTTGTTCACTCCTATGCCGCGAAGACGTGGGACTTGGACATTCAGCCCCCTTTTGTAAAGGCAGCTCTCACCTGGTCTGAGCACGGCGAACGATTCTTAGCGGCCGTGGAAAACGGACCGCTCAGTGCTACTCAATTCCACCCAGAGAAATCGGGCGAGGCAGGACTGCAGCTGCTTCGCAACTGGATTCGTTCAATTTAGGAGAGACATGAAACTAGAACTATTGCCAGCTGTTGATGTTGCAAGCGGCAAGGCCGTCCGGCTAACCCAGGGTGCAGCAGGCAGCGAAGAGGACTTCGGCCACCCGCTGGCTGCAGCCCAAGACTGGATTTCGGCCGGTGCCGAGTGGATTCACCTGGTTGACCTAGATGCCGCGTTCGGCCGAGGCGAGAATCGTGCGGTGATTGCAGAGGTTGTCAAACAGGCGGGCGATACCAAGATCGAACTCTCCGGTGGTATTCGAGACGATGCATCACTCGAAGCTGCCTTGGAGCTAGGGGCAACCCGAGTCAATCTGGGCACCGCTGCGCTTGAAAATCCGGACTGGACCGCCAATGTGATTGCCAAATATGGTGATCAAATCGCCGTTGGGCTGGACGTTCGTGGCACGGTGCTTGCCGCCCGCGGTTGGACTCAAGAAGGCGGCGATCTATTTGAGGTTTTGGCGCGCTTGGAGCAGGCAAACTGCCCACGCTACGTGGTCACCGACGTAACCAAGGACGGCACGCTCAAGGGGCCAAACCTCGAGCTTTTGAAGCAGGTTATGGAGTTCACCAACAAGCCAGTGGTGGCATCCGGCGGCATTTCCTCGCTGCAGGACATCACAGACCTGCACGCCCTGGTAAATCTTGGCTTAGAGGGGGCAATCCTCGGCAAGTCACTCTACGCCGGGCGATTTACTCTCCAGCAGGCGCTGGCAATCGCCAACGGCTAATGCACGATAGGTTTCACGATTCAGCTGGAGTCCCATGGGAGGGGCGAGAGTTTTCGCAAAATAGCTGGTCCAACGATGACGGTTCAACTCCCAGGGTTCTCGAAGCCGCACTTTTGGATGACCTGGATAAACAAGAGTTATTTGGCGCTTTAGCGCAGTGTCGACTCCTAATTCCATTGCTCGCTGAGCTGGGGGAAAGCGGAGTTGGCCCGCATGGCCAAACCGTGGATAAAAGTGCTGACTTGGCTATCGTGGCGGTAAGCACCCCGGATGGCAAAACAGCTATCCCCGCTTTTAGCTCGGTGGCAGAGATGGCTGCCTGGAATGCGACCGCCCGACCAGTGCCGGTTGAGGTGGCAAAGTTAGCCGTCGCAGCCGTTGGCGAAGGTCATGATCGGGTGATTCTCAATCCAGCAGGCAGGGCACTTGGTATTAGAAGGCCAGCCTTGGCTGCGCTAGCACAGGGGTTGACGTGGAAGCCGCCACATCTCGATGCCAGAGTCATAGAGCTGGTTTCAGCTGCGGTTGCATCGCATCCGGAGATTAGATCGGTCAGGGTTTTTGATGCCGACCCTCAAGCGCAACTAGTAAAACCGGAGCTGGGAATTGAAATTGGCTTGGTTGCGGGATTGGGTCAGTCTCAGCTGCAAAGCCTGCTGGCCCAGTTTGGGGTTGGCCTGCAGACTCAGGAGTTTTTACAGGCGGTCGATTCCTTCACCATCAAGTTGGTGCAGGGCTAGTTCACCGGCCCGGTGTATTTTTCACCGGGGCCCTTGCCTGGTTCATCAGGAATTACCGAAGCCTCACGGAAAGCCAGCTGGAGCGAACGCAGGCCGTCTCTCAGTGGCCTGGCGTGGTGATCGCCAATCTCGGGAGCAGCCGCCGTGATTAGGCCGGCTAGTGCGGTAATCAGCTTTCTAGCTTCGTCCAAATCTGCTGGTGCATCCTCGGCAAGACCACACTGCACCGCCGCAGCACTCATCAGATGGACGGCGGCGGTGTTGATGATTTCAACCGCAGGTACTTCGGCAATGTCTCTGGTGAGCTCGTCAGACAAAATTCCTCTTTCGAATTTCTGTTTTGTTCTGCTAGGCTACCTGAGGCTCTGGGCAGTTAGCTCAGTGAAAGTGGATTACATTCCCACCTGTCTACCGCCTCTAAAGGTATCCGGGTTTGAGCGTTTGATACTTTTGCGCGCACTTCGCGCGAGTCAAAACGGTACCTAAGGAGCTAGTTATCAGCGATCCACGCATCAACGAGCGTATTCGTGTCGCCGAAGTCCGACTAATCGGACCTGCCGGTGAACAGGTTGGCGTTGTCCCAATTGAGCAAGCATTGAGATTGGCCCGTGAGGCAGACCTAGACCTAGTCGAGGTAGCCCCAGGTTCGAACCCTCCGGTTTGCAAGGTTATGGACTACGGCAAGTTCAAGTACGAAGCCGCTCAGAAGGTTCGTGAAGCGAGAAAGAACCAGGTCAACACCGTGTTGAAGACCGTTCGTTTCGGTCTAAAGATCGACGATCACGACTACAACACCAAGGTTGCTCAGGTTCGCAAATTCCTCAAGGCCGGCGACAAGGTGAAGGTAATGGTTGTCTTCCGTGGTCGCGAGCAGTCTCGCCCAGAAATGGGTGTGAATCTGCTTCGCAAGCTCGCGGACGAAGTAACCGAATTTGGATCCGTGGAGTCGAACCCATCGATCGATGGCCGCAACATGGTCATGGTCATCGGGCCGTTGAAGAACAAGGCAGAGGCAAGGGCCGAAGCTAAAAAGGCCCAAGCAAAGCCTGCACAGGCTGAAGCTACAGAAGAGAACTAAGGAGAGATCATGCCGAAAATGAAGACCCACTCGGGCGCCAAGAAGCGTTTCCGCTTTACCGGCAGCGGCAAGCTGATGAAGCAGCAGATCAACATGCGCCACAACCTGGAGCACAAGTCATCCAGACGCACCCGTCGTCTGAACCAGGACCAGGTCGTGTCCCCAGCAGATTTCAAGAAGCTAAAGAGACAGCTCGGCCGCTAGCCGACGCTTAGGAATAAGGAGTAGAAAATGGCAAGAGTAAAAAACGCCGTCAACTCGCTGAAGAAGCGTCGTGTTGCGCTTGAGCGCGCTCACGGATACCGCGGCCAGCGTTCACGTTTGTACCGTATGGCAAAGCAGCAGCTACTGCACTCGTTGGTATACGCATACAACGACCGCAGAAAGAACAAGGGTAACTTCCGTCGCCTTTGGATTCAGCGCATCAACGCAGCTGCCCGCCTAAACGGCATGACCTACAACCGCTTTATCCAGGGCCTAGCGCTCGCCGGTATCGAGGTTGACCGTCGCATCATGGCAGACCTAGCCATCCACGATCCAAAGGCATTTGCATCTTTGGTGGCATCTGCCAAGGCAGCACTGCCAAAGGATGTAAACGCGGCCAAGGTCAGCTAATGCTTGACGCCCCTAAGTCCGAGAGGGTGAAGGGGGTCGCACGACTTCAACAAAAAGACGCCCGGTTAGAAACCGGGCTCTTTTTGCTTGAGGGACCTCAGGGGCTCAAAGAGCTTTGCAAGCAACCCCAACTTGCGCATGAGGTGTTTGCGACCGCAACCGCCCTGGACCGCTATGCAGAGCTATTCGACCAGCTTTATGCAGCTTCGGTTCCGATCATCGAGGTATCGGATTCCGTTATGTCGAAGCTCTCCGACACCAAAACCCCGCAGGGCGTTGTCGCGGTGGTGTCGCAATTTGATGTTTCACTCGATGAACTTTTGGCATCTGGTCCACAGTTAATTGCCATTTTGGATCAGGCCCGAGACCCAGGTAACGGCGGAACCGTGCTCCGCGCAGCGGACGCCGCTGGAGCAGACGCGGTTATCTTCACAACCGATTCCGTAGATCTGTACAACCCGAAGCTGGTGCGCTCCACCGCGGGAAGCATTTTGCATGTTCCGGCCGTGATTGAGCAGGACCCGAAGGCCCTGGTAGCGGCGCTGAAGGCCGCTGGAATTCAAGTATTCGCCGCGAGTGCCGGCGGGAGGCTGATTACGGAAATGTCCGCGCGGTTGGCGAAGCCAACCGCTTGGATCTTTGGCAACGAAGCTCACGGGGTATCGCCCGAGATGCTGGAACTGGCCGACGAGATTGTTGCACTTCCAATTTTCGGTGAGGCTGAATCGTTGAATTTGGCAACCGCAGCTTCAGTTTGTCTGTATGCCTCAGCGTTTGAAATGCAAGCCAATCGCTAAACTTTACGAGTGTCTGAACAACTAACTGCCGAATCAGTAAGCCAAGCGCTTGACGCTTCGCTCGCGCTTGTGAATCAAGCTGCCAGCTTTCAAGAGCTCAAGGCGGTAAAGGCTGGCGCAGTTGGTGAAGATTCCCCACTGTCTAAACTCAACGCCCTAATCAAGTCTTTGCCACACGAGCAAAAGGCAGAGGCTGGTCGCTTGGTTGGCGCTGCCCGAGCCCAACTCAACACTGCGTTTGCGCAGAAGGAAGCCGAGTTGCAGGCGGTTGCCGACCAACTAGCACTCGAGCAAGAGCGTGTCGACATCACCGCTTATCCAAGAGTTGCACCCAAGGGGGCGAGACACCCGCTTTCACTCTTGATGGACTCCATCAGCGATGTCTTTATTGGTATGGGCTGGGAGATTGCGGATGGCCCGGAGCTTGAAAACGAATGGTTCAACTTCGATGCGTTAAATTTCCACCCTGATCACCCGGCCAGGGCAATGCAGGACACCTTCTTCGTTGAGCCGGTTGAAAATCACCTGCTGCTTCGCACTCACACCTCTCCGGTTCAGGTTCGGTCGCTTCTTGAGCGCGATCTGCCGGTCTATGTGCTTTGCCCTGGACGCGTTTTCCGCACCGATGAGTTAGATGCGACTCACACCCCGGTTTTCCACCAGGTCGAGGGTCTGGCCGTTGACAAGGGTCTCACCATGGCAGATCTCAAGGGCACCTTGGAGCACTTTGCTCGAGTGATGTTTGGTCCAGAGGCGAAGATCAGACTTCGTCCCTCGTTCTTTCCCTTCACTGAGCCATCCGCAGAGCTGGACGTTTGGCACCCGGCAGCCAAGGGCGGCGCTCGCTGGGTTGAGTGGGGCGGTTGCGGCATGGTGAATCCGAACGTACTAAAGGCTGCCGGCATCGATCCTGAGGTTTACTCAGGTTTTGCCTTCGGAATGGGCATTGAGCGCACTTTGATGTTTAGAAATGGTGTACGCGACATGCACGACATGGTTGAGGCAGATGCCAGATTCTCCCAGCAGTTTGGATCGGTGATCTGATGAGAGTTCCACTGAGTTGGTTGGCAGAGTATGTAGAACTGCCCCAGGGTTCCACTCCAGACGATGTTATGGCGCAGCTGGTCAAGGTCGGACTCGAAGAAGAGGGTTCACACGGTGGCGACATCCGTGGGCCAATCGTGGTCGGCAAAGTGCTGGAGTTTGTCGAAGAAGCACAGTCGAATGGCAAGACCATTCGCTGGTGTCAGGTTGAGGTTGCACCGGGTGTTGTAAACGGCGTGGTTTGCGGTGCGAGAAACTTCTTTGTCGATGACAAGGTTGTCGTCACTTTGCCTGGTGCAGCGCTGCCAGGGGGTTTTGAAATTGCCGCTCGCAAGACATATGGACATGTTTCAGACGGCATGATTGCTTCCGCCCGCGAGCTGGGGCTGAGCGATGACCACGAAGGCATTCTTAGGCTTTCGACCTTAGGTCTGGACCCAGAGGTCGGTACCGATGCGCTTGAACTTTTAGGCCTAAATGAGTCGGCTGCCGAGGTTAATGTCACTCCGGACCGGGGTTATTGCCTCTCGATTAGAGGTATTGCTCGCGAGTATTCGCACGCATCCGGTGCCAAGTTCACGGATCCAGCCAACAATGTGCTCGCCAAGCAAGGCGTGGGGTTCGAGGTTGAGATTCGCGACGATTCTCCAATCCATGGGGTTGCTGGCTGCAGCCGCTTCACCACCCTCGGTGTCTCTGGTGTCGATGCCACCGCAGCTGTCCCAAGCTGGATGGCAAATCGCCTCAAGCTTGCGGGCATGCGATCGATTTCGATTGTGGTGGATATCACCAACTACGTGATGCTCGAACTTGGCCAGCCAATCCATGCCTACGATGCCGACAAATTAGCGGGCGGTATCACTGTCCGCCGTGCTCATTCCGGCGAGAGTCTAACCACGTTGGACGAGAAGGTGCGCGAGCTGAGCGTTGAGGATTTGCTGATCTGCGACAAGTCTGGACCGATTGGTCTTGCTGGTGTCATGGGTGGACTCTCGAGTGAGGTTTCTGCCAGCACCAAGAATGTCTTGATTGAAGCTGCACTGTTTGACCCAATCTCCATAGCTCGCTCTGCTCGTCGGCACAAGTTGCCCTCCGAGGCCTCCAAGCGCTTCGAGCGCGGAGTTGACCCAGAGGTTGGGCCGATTGCTGCAGCGCGGGTGGCGCAGCTGCTGGTGGAGTTGGCAGGTGGTGAACTGAACGGAGTCGGTTCGTCTTATCAGATTGATGCCCCACGGGTTGAGATTGAGCTTCCGTTTGCGTTTGCTTCTGAATTGGTAGGAGTGGAGTACTCCAATCAGCAGGTGCTTGACTTACTGCACCAGATCGGCTGTGAGTTGATGGTGCATGACGATGCCGTGACCGTTACACCACCGAGTTGGCGGCCTGACCTTCGGCACAAGACTGATTTGGTTGAGGAGGTAGCCAGGCTTGCCGGTTACCACCTGATTCCCTCGCGAATCCCAGTAGCACCGCCGGGACGAGGCCTTACTCCAAGGCAGCAATTCCGTCGCAGGGCGCTGTCGGCGCTCGCCGGAGCAGGTTTCACCGAGGTGC
>JBEGRX010000007.1:0-28323 GCA_041180205.1 Actinomycetota bacterium
CCAATGCGGCAATATGCAACGAAATCATCTGAGGGATTAAACCCGGTGGCATCGAAGTAAATGGCCTTCAATGCTTCAACATCCTTGAAGGTCTCATCCTCAAGGATGGCAGAAGACCAGGGGATGGATGCTGCTGTTGGAATGTGACCACCGCGAGATGCTCCCTCGTTTGGATAGTCCGGCATGTGAAGACGCTCTCCGGTGTACTCAGGCTTGGAACGCACATCAACTAAAGGCTTGCCCAGGTGAATAAGTACGTCATCGCGGAATGCCCTAATGGTGCTGTCGTCACGCTGCACAACCGGATAGTTCACTTCGCCAGGAGCTGGGACCTCACGGGTTATTTCACGACCTTCGGCAATCCACTTTGCACGCCCACCGTTGAGGATTCTGACATCCTCGTGGCCAAAGAGTTTGAAGACCCAGAATGCATAGGTAGCCCACCAGTTCGAGCGGTCTCCATAAAGCACGACGGTGTCATTGCGGTCAATGCCCTTTAGCTTCATGAGCTCAGCAAACTGCTCTCCATTTAGGTAGTCGCGCTTGTCTTGATCGTTAAGCTCGGTGTGCCAATCCAGCTTCACAGCACCTGGGATGTGTCCCACTTCGTAGAGCAGGACGTCTTCATCGCACTCCACGATCCTCACCTTTGCGGAATTCTCTTCCAACCACTGGGTTGTAACTAGAACGTTTGGGTGGGCATAACCGGAGATTCTTGCGGTTTCTGACATCTCAGTCCTTATCCTTTGTCTAAACTTGCGAATCTGGGAGGATTCATTTTGCTAGAACAGCGCATTACAGGTGCGAATTCCCTCCCAGAAATTCTCCCAGATATACCCCCGACAGAGCTAATCAAACAGCTTCTCCCGCCACCAGAATTCACCAAGGCACGGTTCGAAAACTACCGACCTGACGCCAATTTTCCTTCCCAACAGGACGCGGTGGAGCAGGCGCAACAATTCGTAACCGGAAAGCGGGCAAAACTGTTCACCAGGGTGAGCACCGCGCCCGGGATCTATCTCGACGGAGGTTTTGGAGTTGGCAAGACACACCTTCTCGCGTCTATCTGGCATGAATTCAAGGGCCATAAGGCATTTGGTAGCTTCTTGGAGTACACCAGCCTGGTCGGCTATATCGGCTTTCAGACCGCTGTGAAAGAGTTCTCCAAATTTGGTCTGATTTGCATTGACGAATTCGAGCTGGACGACCCGGGTGACACGATGCTGATGTCGCGTCTTCTCAAGGAATTATCAGCAGTTGGTGTGAAGTTTGCTGCAACCTCAAACACTCCGCCAAATGCCTTAGGGCAGGGTCGATTCGCTGCCGAGGACTTCAAGCGTGAAATCCAGGGGCTTGGAGAGCGCTTCGACATCATTTCAGTTGACGGCGAGGACTATCGTCACCGCGATTCGAGTGCCGATTCTAGAAATCTCTCAATAACCGAGCTCCAAGATTGGATTGGCTACCAGTCTGACCCCTATGCGATGAAGTTCTCCGAGCTACTATCGCTCCTTGCAACAATTCACCCGACTAAGTTCCGACGGCTTATTGCTGACGTCGGTGCCCTGGCAATCTATGACATTTACCAGCTCGAGGACCAGGTGGCAGCGCTGAGGCTGGTCGCTTTGGTAGATCGGTTATACGAGCAGCAGATTCCAATTAGAACCGCAGGCGAAATTAGCGCGACCAAAGTCTTTTCCAGCACGATGATTTCCGGCGGCTATCGCAAAAAGTATTTAAGGGCAGTCTCTCGAATTGGCGCGCTAAACGAGCTTTACTGACCCTGCAGCTTGCGATAGTGCTTGCCCCGGGCTTGGGCTAAGGCCGCCCCGATCAGCATCGAGATAACTGAACCCAAAATCACGGCGAGCGTTGCCTCGGCAGCGATCTCAGGAGAGTCCTCGAAAGCCAGCTTTGCCATCAGAAGCGAAACCGTAAAGCCAACTCCGGCAAGTGAAGCGACGGCCAAAAAGTCCATGGCCTTGAGCTCCAAGCGCGCATTTTGTTGCGCAAGAAGGTTTGCAACCAAGGCAAATAGGGTGATACCGACTATCTTGCCTAGCGGAAGGCCGATGATGATTCCAAGAAATACCGTCGAATTTGAGCCGCTAAAGCTCGGCAATTGGATTGCCACGGCAAAGAAGGCAAACAGCGGCAGTACCAAGGAGTTTGTCCAGGGTTGAATCTTCCCAACCAGTACATGAGCCTTTCGGGCAGGGATGATGAGCCCGAGCAGCACACCTGCGATGGTGGCATGGACACCGGATTGAAGAACGAAATACCAAAGAACCAAAAAGGTGAGTAGTCGAACTATGTTGAGCGGGAGTCGCTTGTACCGCTCGAGCAGCATGTGCACGAGTGCGACTGCAACTGCTGCAACCAGCCAGGTAACTTCAAGGTCTGAGGTAAAGAACACTGCGATGATCAAGATGGCTACCAAGTCGTCGAAGATTGCTAGCGCCAGCAGGAAAATACGGGCTTGTTTAGGCAACCCTCGACCAAAGATCGCTAGCACTCCAAGCGCGAATGCGATGTCAGTGGCTGTTGGTATCGGCCATCCTCGAATACCTTGCGAATCTGCGTTTAGGGCAACGTAAATAAGCGCTGGAACCACAACTCCACCGATAGCCGCGATTATCGGAACCATTGCGGTTGCCGGCTTTGAGAGCACACCGCTTCTTAGTTCGTACTTGAGTTCTAGCCCTGCAACCAGGAAGAACACAGCGAGCAGTAGATCAGACACCCAGTGCTCGACGCTCAACTTGAGACCCCAGGAATCAGGTCCTAAATAGGAATTCTTGAACTCAATAAGGATTGGTCCAAATGGGGAGTTGGCTAGTACCAGACCGCAAATGGCAGCTGCCATCAGGGCGAGCGCAGCGGAGCGATCACTCTTCACATTCCCTCCATCGTTTACAAACCCGAAACAAAACTGAGCACTATTTCGAAACTTTCAATCCTCAAACTAAGCACACGAGTTCTTATTAGGACTCGTCTAACTTTACGAGAGGGTAAGACTATGGATCAGGGAAACACCGCTTTTGTCCTGTTCTCGGCGGCATTCGTGCTACTGATGACACCAGGCTTGGCGTTCTTCTACGGAGGCCTGGTAAAGGCAAAGAGCGTAGTGAGCATGATGATGCTTTCGTTTGGCTCACTCGGACTGGTGTCAGTGCTGTGGGTGCTTTACGGCTATGCCATCACATTCGCAGACATCGATGACGCCGGTTGGATCGGAATTCCACACCTAATCGGAATTGACACCAACGCAATTGGTCTCACGGCACAGGTCGCTGAGGCTGCAGCCCCGGTCGGTGCGTTTCCTGAGTTGGCCTTCGTGTCGTTCCAGGCCACGTTCGCAATCATTACAGTTGCACTGATTTCTGGAGCTGTTGCCGACCGCGCCAAGTTTGGTGCATGGATGGTCTTCGCCGGACTCTGGGCGACTTTGGTGTACTTCCCGGTGGCAGGCTGGGTCTTCAACTTCATTCCTTCAGACCAGGGAGGTTGGATTGTTGACAAACTTGGCGCGATTGACTTTGCCGGCGGTACCGCCGTCCACATCAACGCGGGTGCAGCAGCTCTGGCACTTGCACTCGTGCTTGGAAAGCGCTTCGGATTCTCAAAGGGCATCATGCAGCCGCACAACGTACCGCTAACCCTGATCGGGGCAGCGCTGCTTTGGTTTGGCTGGTTCGGTTTCAATGCCGGTAGCGAGCTTGCTGCTGATGGAGTAGCGACTGTTGCATTCATCAACACCATTGCGGCTCCTGCCGCAGCAATGCTTGGTTGGATCACAGTAGAGAAGATCAAACACGGCAAAGGCACCAGCGTTGGTGCCGCCTCGGGTGTAGTAGCTGGTTTGGTTGCCATCACCCCGGCGTGTGCCTCGGTTGATCCAATCTGGGCAATTGCACTGGGCGTGGTAGCGGGAGTGATCTGTGCGCTGGCTATCGATCTAAAGTTCAGCCTGGGATTCGATGACTCGCTAGATGTTGTCGGCATCCACTTGGTTGGCGGTCTGATCGGCACCTTATGGATCGGAATCTTCGGAAATGGTGTCGGTCTAGCCTTCGGATTTGGCTGGGAGCAGTTTGGCATCCAAGTTCTCGGTTCGGTTGCGGTTCTGGTCTACAGCTTCGTGATGGCACTAGTAATTGGTTACGCTATCGAAAAGACCATTGGCTTCCGAGTCAAGGCCGAGGATGAAATTGCAGGCATCGACACCGTCGTTCACGGTGAACTTGCCTACAGCTTCGGAGCTGACAAAGACTAGTCACTAGTAGCTCGAATACTCCCTCGGCCTAGCTGGGGGAGTATTCGCGTGAGGAGAGAGATTGCAAAGCGACCAAATCTACTTTTTGATTACCTGCATCGCCATGGTCTTGTTCATGACTCCTGGACTTGCCTTCTTCTACGGTGGATTGGTGAGAGCATCGTCAGTGGTCTCCATGATGATGATGTCATTCGGAGCCCTTGCCCTGGTTTCGATCTTATGGATTGCCTTTGGCTATGCGATTGCATTCTCGGGTGCCGGCACAAACGCTTACTTCGGTTTTGACGGAATCTTGGGGATCGACCTAGATAGCTTGTTCCTGAATAAGTTCCTAGACGAGCGGATGAGTTTCGACCTAGTTTTTGCTGCCTTCCAAGGAACCTTCGCGGTAATAACCGTCGCTCTAATTTCGGGAGCGATTGCCGATCGAGCCCGATTTGGTTCCTGGATGGTCTTCGCCGGTATTTGGGCAACCCTGGTGTATTTCCCAATAGCAGGGTGGGTTTTCAACTTCACGCTCGATGAGAATGGTGCGATTGTAGACGGCGGATGGTTGGTCAAGGACATCGGCTTGCTGGACTTCGCCGGTGGAACGGTAGTAGAGGTCGGCTCGGGTGCGGCTGCACTCGCGGTAGCGCTGGTACTGGGAAAACGATTTGGCTTCAGAAAAGGAATGTATGCGCCGCACAACGTGCCGCTCACACTTATCGGTGCTGCGATTCTCTGGTTCGGTTGGTTTGCATTCAATGCCGGTAGCGAATTAGCAGCCGACGGAGTTGCATCACTGGCTTTCCTAAATACCTTGGTTGCTCCCGCTGCGGCCATGCTCAGTTGGGCCGCCTTCGAGCGTGTCACTGCCGGTAAGCCAACGGCTGTAGGCATCGCGTCTGGGGCCATCGCCGGAGCTGTTGCCATCACGCCGAGCTGCGCTTTTCTCGACCCGATTTGGGCAATAGTGCTCGGACTCCTGGTCGGAGTGATATGCGCTTGGGCTATTGAACTTAAGTTCGCACTTGGATTTGATGACTCGCTGGATGTGGTCGGTATCCACCTAGTTGGTGGAATTGTCGGGACTCTTTTTATCGGCCTCTTCGGGCGAGGAGTTGGCCTGTTCTTTGGAAACTCAGCAGATCAGCTGGTCGCGCAAGCTATTGGTGTTCTAGCGGTCGGCCTCTACAGCTTTGCGATCGCGTGGTTGATTGCTTTTGGCATAGAGAAGACCATTGGTTTCCGAGTTCAATCGGTAGATGAGGAAGCTGGCATTGATCCGATCCAGCATGGGCAGCTGGCCTACCACGTCGATGACCCGCGCTGGAAGGCCTAGTTTAGATAAGTTCCTCAGGATTTCACAAAGCGTGAGATTTTGTGGCATAATCGTCTAGTTCTGTTCACAGAGCGTGCGGATGTAGCGCAGTTGGTAGCGCACAACCTTGCCAAGGTTGGGGTCGCGAGTTCGAGTCTCGTCATCCGCTCTCTAGCACCTAAGTACAGACGGTGGAGTGGCCGAGAGGCGAGGCAGCGGCCTGCAAAGCCGTGTACACGGGTTCGAATCCCGTCTTCACCTCAAAGCCACAACCCGGGCGATTGGCGCAGTGGTAGCGCGCTTCCCTGACACGGAAGAGGTCACTGGTTCGAACCCAGTATCGCCCACTGAAAAAAATCCCCACCAACAGGTGGGGATTTTTGTTTAAGCCTTGAGCTTTAGGGATCTTGCGGTTTCCGCAAGAATTTTCTTGGCAAGTTTTGGGTCACTGTTGAGTTTTTTTCCCAAGCCTGGGATAACGCCCAGCAGCTGCCCCAGCCAATCGGAGTACTGCCCCGAGTACATTTTTGACATGACGTCGAGCATCACGGAGACGGAAACCGATGCACCAGGGGAAGCGCCCAAAAGTCCGGCGATGCTGCCGTCTTTCGAAGCGATGACTTCGGTCCCGAATTGCAGCACGCCACCTCCCTTGGCTGGCTTAATCACCTGGGCGCGCTGACCGGCCTCATACAAGGTCCAGTCGGCAGGATCTGCGTTCGGCACAAATTCCCTAAGTCCGTCAATCTTCTTCTTGCGAGACTTCGTCACCTCTTTGATTAGGTAGGTGACGAGGTCAAAATTCTTCAACGCAACGCTGAGGTAGGGGATGATGTTTCTAGGTCTGATTGACAGCGGAAGATCCAAAAGAGATCCGTACTTTAGAAACTTAGGGTTCAGGCCAGCGAAGGGTCCAAAGAGCAGCGAAGTCTTTCCGTCAACTACTCGGGTGTCAAGGTGTGGAACGGACATCGGTGGAGCACCGACCTGAGCCTGGCTATAAACCTTGGCCTGGTGCTTCGCAACCAGCTCAGGGTTGTCGGTCCGCAGAAAGTGCCCCGACACCGGGAATGTGCCATAACCATTGATCTCTGGAATGCCAGCCTTCTGCAATAGCTTCAGCGCCCAACCTCCAGCGCCAACAAAGACCTTATCTGCCCGCACGATTCGCTGATAGTGCTCTCCGGCGAGTGAAAGCTGCCAGGCACCGTCCTGATATTGGTAGAGGTTATTTACCTCCACAGAAGTCTCAACCTGGACGTCCTTTTTGGATAGCCATGAAATCAACTGCTGGGTCATTGCACCGTAATCAACATCGGTGCCCTGTTCGATGAAGGTGGCCGCAATTGCTTCCTCGCCCCTTCCCTGGATTATCAGCGGGGCCCACTTCGCGATCTCTTTTGGGTCCTTGCTAAATTGCATACCTGCGAATAATGGCTGGTCTTTGAGCGCTTGGAATCTTCTCTCGAGGTAGTCAACGTCTTTCTCGCCTCGGACGAATGTCATGTGGGGCACGGTTCGGATGAAAGTCTCTGGGGAGGAGAGCACTCCCTGGGCAACCAGTGCAGACCAGAACTGTCTGGAGACTTGAAACTGTTCGTTGATGGCGATTGCCTTGGATGGATCTGGAAGTGAGCCATCCTTGCTGTCTGGCATGTAGTTCAGCTCACAGAGTGCCGCGTGGCCAGTGCCGGCATTGTGCCATGGGTTTGAGCTCTCCAAGGCAACTTGATCAAGGCGTTCAAACAAAATGATCTTGGCCCGAGGGTTCACTAACTTGATAAGTACTCCAAGGGTCGCGGACATAATGCCCCCGCCGACCAGGGCAAGATCAAAGCGCTCTATTTTTGACACCGTAAAAGGGTAACTTACCTACAGCACCGCTACGCCAAGAAGCGAGCCAATTCCATAGGAAAGTCCGACCGTTACCAAAGACACGAAAACGTTTCTCATCACGCTCTTGCCAACCGGAGCATTGCCAACTCTGGCGGCCCAGAAACCAGTTGTTGCTAACGCAATGACTACGGCTGCAGAAGTCACCTCTACGCGATAGTCATCCCATGGGCCAATTACTGCAAGCATCGGTAGCGCTGCGCCAGCAGAAAATGCCACAAAGGAACTAAAAGCAGCCTGCCAAGGGTGTGCTGCGGTGTTCTTCGGGTTCTTACCGTGAGCCAACTCAGTGTCGCGCTGAGCGCTAACCGAGGTGTACTCGCCACCGCCCATAGACACTGCGCCCGCTACTACGGCTGCGATGCCAGATAGCAGGATCGTTCCTCTGTCTGCACCGGCACTGGCTACGCCGATTACCACGCCGGCGATCGAAACGATGCCGTCGTTTGCGCCCAAGACTGCGGCCCTAAGCCAGTTGAGCTTGACCTCCAAGGCCATCTGCGCTGCTTCCATAGCTGGAATTCAACGGCAAAGTTACTGGGCTGTCTAGTAAGGCACGCCTGACTGATAGCGATTAGACTTCACGAGTTAGGAGCGAGTGTGAACATCGAACTTGCAGGCAAAACTCACCAGGTAAGTGAGGGAGCGGATGGCTTTGGACTATTCGAGGACCGCTCAATCATCGCGCTTAGGGTAAACGGCGAACTTAGAGACCTCAGCTACAAGCTGACTGAGGGGGACAAGGTCGAAGGTGTCGACATCTCATCCGATGACGGCCTATCGATCCTCAGACACTCCACCGCCCACGTCATGGCTCAAGCCGTGCAGGAGATGTTCGATCCGGCAAAGCTCGGTATCGGACCACCAATCAAAGACGGCTTTTACTTCGATTTTGACGTTCCAGAGGCATTTAAACCTGAGGATCTAAAGCGCATCGAGAAGCGCATGAAAGAACTGGTCGGCAAGTCGCAACGTTTCGTGCGTCGTGAAGTTACAGATGATGAAGCCCGCGAGCTGATGAAGAACGAGCCATACAAGCTCGAACTCATCGGTCTGAAGAGTTCAGACGTCGGCGAGGGTGCTGCCGAAGTTGGCGCTGGCGGCCTTTCGGTATACGAAAACCTGAACCCAGACGGCACAGTGGCCTGGCGCGACCTGTGTCGCGGTCCCCACCTGCCAAACACTCGCGGAATAGGCAAGGGTTTCTCACTTACCCGATCGGCAGCCGCATATTGGCGCGGTAATGAGAACAATAAACAGTTGCAGCGCATTTATGGAACGGCGTGGCCCACCCAGGAGCAGCACGATGCTCACCTGGAGCGACTCGAAGAAGCCGCCAGACGTGACCACCGCAAACTAGGTGTCGAGTTGGATTTATTTAGCTTCCCGGATGAGATTGGCTCAGGTCTAGCGGTCTTCCACCCTAAGGGAGGCATCGTTCGCCGAGTTATGGAGGACTACAGCCGCAAGCGTCACGAAGAGGCTGGATACGAATTCGTTTACTCACCACACATCACCAAGGGCAACCTCTTTGAGATTTCTGGTCACCTGCAGTGGTATTCGGACGGCATGTTTCCGGCGATGAAGCTGGATGCCGAGTACGGCGAGGACGGGGCATTGCGAAAGCAAGGTCAGGATTACTACCTGAAGCCTATGAACTGCCCGTTCCACATTCTGATTTTCCGTTCTCGCTCCAGAAGCTATCGCGAGCTACCGCTTCGGATGTTCGAATTCGGTTCGGTTTATCGCTATGAAAAATCGGGTGTTCTCCATGGCCTGACTCGAGTTCGTGGCATGACTCAAGATGACGCCCACCTATTTGTCACCAGTGACCAACTCGAGACGGAGTTGACCAAGGTGCTGGATTTCGTGCTGGGTCTGCTGCGTGACTATGGATTGAACGATTTCTACCTAGAGCTCTCCACCCGCGACCCCGAGAACCCAAAGTTCGTCGGCAGCGACGAGCTGTGGGACCGTGCAACAAACACACTTGCTGAGGTTGCTCAGAAGTCCGGTCTGAACCTAGTTCCAGACCCAGGAGGGGCAGCGTTCTATGGCCCGAAGATTTCGGTGCAGGCCAGGGATGCGATCGGTCGTACCTGGCAAATGTCAACGATTCAGCTCGATTTCAACCTACCTGAGCGCTTCGACCTCGAGTACGTTGGGGCGGACGGGGAGCGCCATCGGCCGATCATGATTCACCGCGCTCTATTTGGCTCCATCGAGCGATTCTTCGGGGTATTGACCGAGCATTACGCTGGCCACTTCCCACCGTGGCTTGCGCCAGTGCAGGTCGTTGGCGTTCCAGTGGCGGATGATTTTGCCGACTACCTTGATGATTTTGCTCAGGAACTTCGTCAACTAGGCGTTCGTGCTGAAGTTGATCGCTCAGACAACCGCATGCAAAAAAAGATTCGTGATCACACTTTGGCTAGGGTGCCGTTCATTTTGCTTGCCGGTGGCAGAGATGTTGAAAACGGAACATTCAGCTTTAGATATCGTGATGGTTCGCAAGAGAACGACCTGTCCAAAGAGCAAGCCCTGAAGCTGATTCTGGACGCCATTGAATCGAAAACTCAGGTCTAATGAGTGATTTCTTAGAGTCGATGTCAGGCATGGAGGATGACTTCCAGCGCCTGTGGACTCCGCATCGCTTGGTTTACCTGCAAACCGGACAGCAACCCCCGGATGAGGAATGTCCGTTTTGCCTGGGCCCGAAGAAGACGGATGAGGAGGCACTCATCGTCTTCAGAGGCGAAACTTGCTTCGTGCTACTGAATCTCTTCCCCTACAACGCCGGCCACCTGCTGGTCTGCCCTTACCGCCACGTCGACACCTATGACAACGCCAACGAGCAAGAAGTTGCCGAAATTGGATTGCTTACGCAACAGGCAATGCGGACTTTGCGGAAGGTTTCTGGCGCTCACGGGTTTAACCTCGGGATGAACCAAGGTCAAGTTGCGGGAGCGGGCATTGCCGGGCACCTGCACCAGCACATAGTTCCTCGTTGGAATCACGATTCAAACTTTTTCCCAATCGTCGCCAAAACCAAGGCCATGCCGAGGTTGCTCAGTGAGGTTAGGGAAACAATTGCAAATAACTGGTCGATCGATAAATAGGATTAAGTCATGTCAGAAAACTCAAACGCAACCCCACTAGTCAAAAGCGGCCTAGCAGAAATGCTGAAAGGCGGCGTCATTATGGATGTCGTTACTGCGGAGCAAGCGAAGATTGCTGAGGATGCCGGCGCCGTAGCCGTGATGGCTCTTGAGCGCGTTCCGGCTGACATTCGCGCCCAGGGCGGTGTTGCGCGAATGAGCGACCCGGATCTAATCGACCAGATCATTAACACCGTGTCGATTCCCGTTATGGCGAAGGCTCGCATTGGTCACTTCGTGGAGGCCCAGGTGCTTCAGTCACTTGAAGTTGACTACATCGATGAGTCTGAGGTGCTAAGCCCTGCCGACTATGTGAACCACATTGACAAGTGGGGCTTCAAGACTCCGTTTGTATGTGGCGCCACCAACCTAGGTGAAGCGTTGCGCCGTATCACCGAGGGTGCTTCTATGATTCGCTCAAAGGGCGAGGCGGGAACCGGCGATGTGTCCGAGGCCACCAAGCACATCCGCACCATCTTGTCGGAAATTCGTGCGCTTGCTGCCAAGACCGATGATGAGCTTTACGTTGCCGCTAAGGAGCTTCAGGCTCCATACCAGCTTGTAAAGCAAGTTGCACACACTGGCAAGTTACCGGTCGTACTCTTTGTGGCTGGTGGTGTCGCGACTCCAGCGGATGCGGCAATGATGATGCAGCTTGGTGCGGACGGCGTATTCGTTGGATCTGGAATCTTCAAGAGTGGCAATCCAGCCGCTCGCGCAGCTGCCATCGTGAAGGCGACGACTTTCTTTGACGACCCGAAGGTAATTGCAGAAGTCAGCCGAGGTCTAGGTGAAGCCATGGTAGGCATCAACGTAAATGACCTTCCAGCTCCACACCGCCTCAGCGAGCGTGGTTGGTAGTTGCTAGTTGGCGTCCTAGCGCTGCAAGGTGATTGGCGCGAACACAAGCTGCTTCTAGAGTCTCTTGGGGCAGAGGTAGTACCGGTTCGGCGTGAGTCTGAACTCTCGAGGGTCTCGGCCCTGGTCATCCCCGGCGGCGAATCCACAGCCATGAGCAATCTTGCGACGAGCTTTGGGTTATTTCCAGCACTGCGGGAGTTTGTGAAAAACAAGCCAACCCTTGGAACCTGCGCAGGCCTGATTATGCTCAGTGACAATGTTCAGGGAGCAGTTGAAGGCCAAGAGTTTGTCGGCGGGTTAGACATAGAGTCTTCACGGAATGCTTACGGCGGACAGAACTACAGCTTCGAGGCCGAAGTTGAAATCCTTGGTGTTACCGAGCGGGTTGCATTCATCCGAGCCCCTAGAATTTTGGCGGTAGGAAAAGCGGAAGTCTTAGCGACTCTGAATGATGAACCAGTTGCGGTTCGTCAGGGAAAGCTAATAGGTGCGACCTTCCACCCAGAAATTACCGGTGGAACCAGGCTGCACTCGCTTTTCCTAGCGAGCATTAGCTAAGAAGAGGGATTCATGTCAGGCCATTCCAAATGGGCAACCACCAAGCACAAAAAAGCTGCTAACGATGCAAAGCGCGCCAAGCTCTGGGCAAAGCTGATTCGAAACATTGAGGTTGCCACCCGAACTGGTGGAGCTGACATTGACGGTAACCCAACTCTTTACGACGCGGTTTACAAAGCTCGCAAGAACTCTGTTCCGAACGACAACATTGAACGCGCCATCAAGCGCGGTTCAGGAGCACTGGGCGAGGGAGCTGACTACTCCAACATCATGTACGAAGGCTACGGGCCAAACGGCATCGCCATCCTGATTGAGTGCCTTACCGACAACAAAAATCGTACGGCGGCTGAGGTTCGCACCGCAGTGACCAAGAACGGTGGCACCATGGCAGATCCGGGCTCGGTGTCCTATCAATTTGCCCGCAAGGGAGTCATCGTTGTGGTTGACGGGGCCAGCGAGGACGCTGTGCTGGAGGCAACCATTGAGCACAGCGTGGAAGACATCGCCGCAAACGGCGACGGCTTAGTTTTGACCTGCGACCCCTCTTCGATGGTTGCTGCTCGCGCGGCTTTGCAGGCAAGTGGAATCGATTACGAGTCGGCGGACGTTGAGTTTGTCTCTTCAATGAAGATCCAGGCCGACGCGGAGACAGCAACAAAAGTCATCAAGATGATTGATGCCATTGAGGACCTTGATGATGTGCAGAACGTCTTCACCAACATGGACGTCTCAGCAGAAGTACTAGCTGCCCTCGAGGCCTGATGGCGATAATTCTCGGTGTTGACCCAGGACTAACACGTTGCGGTTATGCCGTGATTGACACCGCTAAAAATCAAGCCCTCTCGTATGGGATGTTTCAATCACTGCCGGGAGAGGACCCTCGTGATCGCGTAGGCGCTATCGCTCGAGAGCTTAAAAGCCTAGTTAGCGAGCACGGCCCAGAACTGATCGCGCTGGAACGTGTTTTTGCCCAAGCTAATCTCCGCTCTGTAATGGGCGTTGCCCAGGTCTCGGGAGCGCTGATGTCGGTCGCATTCGATTCCGACATTCCACTGCAGTTCTTCACCCCGAGTGAAGTGAAGGCTGCCGTAACCGGCAATGGGCGAGCGACCAAAGAGCAGGTTGGCTTGATGGTGACAAGGATCCTCAAGCTTTCCGAGACGCCAAAACCGGCAGACGTAGCAGATGCTCTCGCGGTTGCGCTTTGCGCGTCAAAACGCGGCCTCAAGGTCGGCACTTCTGCACAGCAGCAGTGGGTCGCAGCCGCCAAAAAGGCATCTCGCCGACTAGGTTAGGGTCGTGATTGAACTTCTCTCTGGCAAAGTCGCAAGGCTGGCAACCGACTCGCTGACGCTCATGGTCGGGGGAGTTGGTTTCAGAGTTGCAATCACGCCACGTTTTTCCCTGAAATTGAAACTGGGCCAAGATCTGGAATTGGTCACTCGACTAGTGGTTCGGGAGGATGACCTCTCGCTCTTCGGATTTGAAAGTTCGGGGGAGCAGGAAGCGTTTGACCTGCTTTGTTCTGTTTCTGGGATTGGGCCAAAACTAGCCATGACCGTGCTGAGCGGAATGGACTCGCAGCAAGTTGCCAATGCTGTTAATGGCCAAGACGATGCCGCCTTCCGAGCAATCTCCGGAATTGGTCCCAAGACCGCGAAACTGATTGTGATTTCGCTTGCCAATAAAGTTGGACTTTCGAGTGCATCGCCTCGCTCACAGGTGCTGGAGGCGCTCTTGCAATTGGGCACCGATGAGACCAAGGCGCGTGAGATCCTTACCAAACTGCCCCAAGATCTAGACAACTCGGCCGCCTTGAAGCAAGCACTAGCACTTCTTGGCAACTCCAAATTGGTTGAGCGATGATCGAACCGTCCAGCGATGAGCGAGAGGTTGAGCAGACCCTAAGGCCTGCTAGCCTCAGCGAATTTGTTGGTCAGCAGAAGGTTGTGAATCAGCTAGAACTACTGATCTCAGCGGCAAAAATGCACAACCGAACCCCAGATCACATCCTGTTGGCTGGACCTCCAGGGCTTGGTAAAACCACCCTAGCGATGATCGTTGCTCAGGAGTCGAATCGCACCCTGAGACTAACCTCCGGACCGGCAATTCAATCATCCGGGGACTTAGCATCGATGCTCTCTGCCCTGGACTCTGGCGATGTGCTGTTTATCGACGAAATTCACCGCATGTCCAGAAGCGCCGAGGAAATGCTCTATCTGGCCATGGAGGATTTCCGAGTCGATGTGATGGTTGGTAAGGGCCCGGGTGCGACATCGATATCACTAGACATCTCACCGTTTACCTTGGTTGGTGCTACCACGAGAAGTGGGATGTTGCCAACTCCGCTGCGAGACAGGTTCGGCTTCACCGCATTTCTTGAATTCTACGAACCAGCTGAGCTCGCCGGAGTAATCGGCCGATCGGCCGAACGGCTTGCTATTGGTCTCACCGAAGAAGCGATAGAAGCCTTGGCGAAAAGATCTCGAGGGACACCGAGAATTGCAAACAGACTGTTACGTCGGGTGCGGGATTTTGCAGCTGTAAACGGCCATAAGGTAATTGACATGGATTCAGTCCGCGGAGCGATGTCGCTATTTGAAATCGATGAGCAGGGCCTGGATCGGGTGGATCGACAGATTCTGCGGTTGCTGGCTACCCAGTTTGCCGCGAAGCCAGTCGGACTGAGCACACTCGCAGTTGCCATCGGTGAGGAACCGGACACTATTGAGGCAGTTATTGAGCCGTATTTGATTCGAATCGGATTCATTCAACGCACACCGCGGGGCCGGGAGATAACCCAAAGTGGAATTCTCCACATCAGTTCGAACTGACGCGAAATAGGCGTTGACCGCCTATAATTTCGAAGGACCTGTTCGGTAAGGAAAAACCTTGGATTACATTCTGCTTGGCGTGCTCGCCGTAATGATATTGCTATTGGTGCAACAGAACCGTCGTCGTAAAAAGGACGCCGAGAATCTGATGGCATCGTTGGCTGTCGGCGCAAATGTAATCTTGCACTCCGGGATCAAGGGGACCGTCATAGAAATCAACGGAGACGACATCGTGATTGAGTCCACTCCTAAAACCAAGCTGTTGGTGGTCAAGGGTGCGGTCCGCGCCATTTCCCCAGCCGTAACAGAAGCAAAGTAAAAATGTCAGAAAACACCACCTCACAGTCAGCCAAGCGCAAGCTCGGTTGGATTGGAGGCATTGCTGCCTTCTTCGTCGGATTGATCGTTTGGGGAGTTTCAACCGGTCAGACGGGTGCAAGTTACGCGCCTGAGCTCGCTCTAGATCTTCAAGGTGGTACATCTATCATCCTGACCCCAACGCTTGCCGATGGCGAGAGTGTGGACCAGGAGCAGCTGAACCAGGCTCTTGAAATCATTCGCCAGAGAATAGATGGCACCGGTGTCGGTGAGGCTCAGGTGAGCATTCAGGGTGAGCAGAACATCTTGGTTTCCATTCCTGGAACCCCGGACGCGAGCACGCTTCAGCTAATCAAGGCCTCAGCGCTATTGGAGTTCAGACCGGTAATCACCTTTGCTGCAAACACTCCGAGCACTGAATCGAGCACGGTTGACTTCTCGACCCTGTCCGACACTCCAAGTGCAACCCCTGCGAACGCATCTGATGCCCTATGGGTAACCGAGAAGGTGCAGGCGCAGTTCGAAGCTTTGGATTGCTCTAAAACTTTCCGCACCGCTGGCCAGGTTGACGACCCTGCCAAGCCACTTGTGACCTGTGATGACACCGGCGCAGTGAAGTACATCCTTGGTCCGGTTGAAGTATTCGGCTTGAACATCACAAACGCATTCGCGGGTACTGTTACCACCCAGACTGGCGCAAGCACTAACGACTGGGCCGTAAACCTAGAGTTCGACGCAGATGGAACCGCAGCTTTCGGGTCAGTGACCGCTCGACTATTCACTCTCGCTTCCCCGCAGAACCAGTTCGCTATCACTCTTGACGGTCTAGTCATCACCGCTCCAGCAACTAACGCGGTTATCACCAATGGACAGGCCCAGATCACCGGTTCGTTCACTCAGGAGACCGCGACCGTACTAGCCGATCAGCTGAAGTATGGTGCGCTACCAATCGGTTTTGAGGTTCAGTCTCAGGAAAACATTTCTGCAACGCTCGGTGAGGACTCCCTTGCGGCCGGTCTGATCGCCGGTCTGATTGGTTTGATCGTTGTGGTGGTTTACATGACCTTCCAGTATCGCGGGCTTGCCTCAGTGGTCCTGGGTTCACTCATGGTGGCTGCACTGTTGGTTTACCTAGCGGTAGCTTTCTTGAGCTGGAGACAGGGCTACCGTCTGTCGCTTGCCGGAGTGGCGGGTCTAATTGTGGCAATTGGTGTGACGGCCGACTCGTTCATCGTGTACTTCGAGCGTGTCCGAGACGAACTTCGTGAAGGTAAGACCTTGGAAGTTGCTGTCGAAGCCGGTTGGAAGCGCGCACTGCGCACCATCTTGGTGTCGGATGCAGTAAGCATCACTGCGGCCGTTGTGCTCTACATGCTCACCAGCTCTTCAGTCCGTGGATTCGCGTTCACCCTGGGTCTTACCACCCTTATCGACCTATTGGTAGTGGCGCTATTCACCCACCCAATGCTGCAGCTGCTGGCAAGAAACAAGTTCTTCGCATCCGGCCACAAGTGGTCCGGCTTTGACCTATCCGCATCACGAGCCGCCTACCTAGGTCGTGCCCAGTTCCGCGTTAGCGATTCGCTGGCGGAGGGTAAGGCTGAGAAGGCTTCCAAAGAGGCCAAGAAGCGCCAGACAATTGCAGAACGCAAGGCCAAGGAGGCCGCAAATGACTAGTTTCAAGCAGATCGGTAACGAGCTTTACTCCGGCGAGCGCTCATTTGACTTTGTTGGTCGTCGCAAGCTCTGGTACGCATTCGCAGCGGTAGCGGTAATCCTTTCGATCCTGCTCCCTATCCTTCGCGGTGGATTCAACTTCGGTATCGAATTCCGTGGCGGTAGCGAGTTCCGTTTGACCAACTCTCAGGAGCTCCCTCTATCTCTTGCTGAGGAAGCCATCCACTCAGTTGTGCCTGAGGTTGAGGTTGTTACAACCGAGGTTGGTGTCGCAGACATCAGGATTCAAACCGAGCAGCTAGCGGACGTAGAGTCTGAAGCAGCTCGCTTAGCGCTTGCTGAGGCCTATGGTGTTGAGGGCTCGGCGGTAGCATCGAGCTTCATTGGCCCAAACTGGGGCGCTGACGTGACTAGGCAGGCTCTAACGGGTCTGCTGGTCTTCCTGGTGCTCGTTTCCATCCTCATGGCCATCTACTTCCGTTCCTGGAAGATGTCGGCTGCCGCTCTAATTGCGCTGGCTCATGACCTTGTTGTCACAGCAGGTGTCTACGCAGCAGTGGGATTTGAAATCACGCCAGCCGCTGTTATTGGATTCCTGACAATCCTGAGCTACTCGCTCTACGACACCGTTGTAGTGTTCGACAAGGTTCGTGAGAACACCTTGGAAATTGAATACTCAGAGACTCGCACCTTTGGTGAAATGGTCAACCTAGCAGTCAACCAGACCCTGGTCCGCTCAATTAACACCTCGATTGTTGCCGTTTTGCCAGTAGCTTCGATCTTGTTCGTTGGTGCTGCGCTACTAGGCGCAGGAACCCTTCGAGATATCGCACTTGCGCTGTTCGTTGGAACCATCGTGGGTACTTACTCGTCAATCTTCCTTGCAGCTCCGGTCTACGTTCACCTCCGTGAGAATGAAGAAAAGCTCAAGGCTGCAGCTGACAAGGTTGCCGCCAACCGCGAATAGACTTCTCACTACCGATACATAGGAGTGGGAATTGACCGACAGCATCGCATCATCGCTTCGGTCAAGGTTGCCGAGAATTTTCACGCGGTCTTCGACCGCCTATTCGACCGATCTAAACGACCTAATAAAGATCGTCAGGCTCAACCACCCCAAGGCTGATCCCGCGTTCATTGAAAAGGCTTATAAGACCGCTGAATTCCACCACACCGGTCAAAAGCGAAAGTCCGGCGAAGATTACATAACCCATCCGCTTGCAGTCGCACGTATTTTGGCAGATCTGGGATCTGGGCCGGCCACAATTGCCGCCGCACTGCTGCATGACACGGTTGAGGACACCAGTTACTCCATAGAGCAGCTAAACCAGGATTTTGGTGAGGAGGTCACCTTACTGGTAGACGGCGTCACCAAACTGGACAAGGTTAAATTTGGTGACTCAGCGCAATCTGAGACGATGCGCAAGATGGTTGTTGCGATGTCCAGGGACGTTAGGGTCTTGGTAATCAAACTTGCCGATCGACTTCACAATGCCCGCACCTGGGGATTCGTGAACCCTGAATCCGCTAAGCGCAAGGCGCAGGAAACTCTCGAGATTTACGCCCCACTGGCCCACAGGCTCGGCATTAGCGCTATCAAGGTGGAGCTTGAAGACATCAGTTTTGCTGTGCTGTATCCGAAGGTTTATGAGGAGATCGTAAGCCTGGTGGGACAACGCAATCCATCGCGCAGCGAGTACACCGAAAGAGTCATCGACGACATCTCAGGAGAGCTGAGGGAAGGCAAGGTCAAGGCCAAGATTTCAGGTCGCCCCAAGCAGTACTACAGCATTTATCAAAAGATGGTGCTGCGCGGTCGCGAGTTTGACGACATCTACGACCTAGTTGGAATTCGCGTCATCGTCTCAAGCGTTCGCGACTGCTATGCAGCGCTTGGGGCAATACACGCCAAGTGGTCACCGCTGCCAGGTCGATTCAAGGACTACATCGCAATGCCCAAGTTCAACCTCTACCAATCGCTCCACACCACGGTGGTAGGACCAGAGGGTAGAGCGGTTGAAATCCAGATCAGAACCCAAGAGATGGATCAACGCGCCGAATACGGTGTCGCAGCACACTGGAAATACAAAGCTGCGGCTGGAAAATCCGGCGATGAGGAAGTTGATTTTGCTTGGCTGAAACAGCTAAGCGACTGGCAGGAAGAGACCGCGGATCCGGGGGAGTTCCTCGATAATCTACGATTTGAAATTGGCGCAAAAGAGCTTTATGTATTCACTCCTAAGGGAAAAGTAATTGGCCTTTCCGCGGGTTCAACACCGATTGACTTCGCCTACGCAGTTCACACCCAGGTGGGACACAAGACCATTGGCGCAAAGGTTAATGGCAGGCTAGTTCCGCTTGAGAGCAAGCTGCAGGCCGGCGATGTCATCGAAATCCTGACATCAAAATCTGAGTCCGCAGGCCCAAGTAAGGACTGGTTGAACTTCGTAGGATCAGCCAGCGCACGTGCGAAGATCAAGCACTGGTTCACTCAAGAGCGCAAAGAGCACGCCACCGAGGACGGCAAAGAGGCTCTAATCAAAGCGCTGAGGCGCCAGGGCCTGCCGATCCAAAGTTTATTGAACTCTGAAACCCTGATGCAGATCGTGGGGGAGCAGAAACTATCAGATGTCAACGCGCTGTTTACTGCAATCGGACAGGGTCAAATATCTACCACTGCGGTAATCGAACGAATCAAGCAACTTCGAGGGCTAACTTCGGACCCGGACACCGAAGAGATCACCCTTCCCCAGACACCTCGTGTACTGAAAGGTCCGCGTCGCTCATCCCAAAGCGTTTTAGTAAAGGGATCACCTGATGTGCTTACCAAGATGGCGCGCTGCTGCACGCCTGTGCCAGGAGATGAGATCGTTGGGTTCATTACCCGCGGCGAGGGCGTCTCGGTGCACCGCGGCGACTGCAAGAATGTGAAGAGCCTCAACCCTCAGCGCGTCGTAGAGGTGTCTTGGTCCGAGGACTCTAGGGGAGTCTTCATGGTGCAGATTCAAATTGAGGCCTTGGACAGATCTGGATTGCTCTCAGATGTCACACGAGTACTGAGTGAAAACCATGTAAACATTCTCAGTGCTGCTGTTTCTACCGGGCGAGACAGAGTAGCGTTCAGCAGATTCGTTTTCGAAATGGCAGACCCATCCCACCTTGATCACCTATTGAACCAGGTGCGAAAAATTGAAGCGGTTTACGAAGTATCGAGAGTAAAAAGCTCTTAGTCAACGGCTTTGATAGCTGCGTCAAGCCAGGACTTACGAGCGTCGATTGACGCCTGAATGTCCTTCTTTTTAGCAGCTGGAGCAGCCTTCAACTCAGCCTCTAGCTCTGCGATAGCTGCCTCTAGCTGAAGCACCAATGAAGAACTGCGAGCCTTGGCTGTTGGGTCTGAACGCTTCCAAGCATCAGCCTGAGCATCGGAGATTGCCTTCTCAACCTTACGAAGCTTGTCTTCTACCTCACGGACCTTGTCTTTTGGTACGTGACCAATCTTCACCCAGCGTGCCTGAAGATCAGACATTGCCTTTTTAGCGGCCTCCAGGTTCGAAACGTCGATTTTCTCGGCTTCTTTGATAAGTTCCAGCTTGAGCTTGAGGTTTGCGGCATGCTCAACGGCCTGCTCGGAGTCTCTTTCCTTCTTTGCGGCGAAGATTGCATCACCTGCGGCACGGAATTTTGCCCACAGCGCATCCTCAGCCTTTCCGGCACGAGGAGCAAGCTTCCACTCGTCCTGCAGCTTGCGGTAGCTCATTGCCGCATCGCCACCCTTTTCAACAAGGGCCTCGGCTGCCTCAACCAGCTTAGACTTGGCGGATTTTGCTTCCTTGAACTTGGAGTCCAGAGTCGCGAAGTAAGCGCGACGACCGCTCTCAAACTTCGCACGCGCCTGAGAGAAGCGCTTCCAGATTGGATCCGTCTTTGCCTTTGGTAGCTTTGGACCATCCTTCTGAAGCTGTTGCCACTGCTCGAACAGTGCGGTCATCTGCTCTGCAGACTTTTTCCAATTGATGTTGTCGAGTTTGGCAACCAGCGCTTCGGCCTTGACGGCAATCGCCTCTTTGGCTGCTAGGGCAGCGGCATTCGACTCTTCTCGCTCGGCTGAAATCTTTTCAGCTGCGGAGCTAATCGCAGGCTCCGTCTTGGCTAACCGCTCACGCAGGGCGACCAGGTTTCCAACGGCCTTTGGCTCCCTCAGTTCGCTGACCAGGTGGTCATAAGCCGACTTCAGGCTCTTGGCATCGGTGACGCCAGACGCCAATCGCTGCTCGAGAATTCGAACCTGAGCTTCGAGGTCTTGGTACTTACGGACAAAGTAGGCAAGTGCATCAGCTTCGCTGACGTTTGGGTACTGGCCAACGAGTCTTTCGACGCCGGCTTCGATAACGAACACGTTGTTTTCGCTGTCGACGCGGCCGAATGCGTTGCTGGTCACGGGGATCTCCTAAGGTGTGAGGTTTTACTCTACCGAAATACCGCTGAGGGAAACGGGATTAATTGGCGCTCCGTCGCTGGAACCATCAGCGGTTCCAGCCGCTGCGATTTCCTTGACGCTTTCAAGCCCGGAGGTGATCTTGCCGAACACGGTGTAGCCGCCAGCGGCATCGCTAAGAATCTGCGATTCGCCATAGACGATGAAGAATTGACTTCCCATCGAGAAACCATCTCCGCCGACTCGAGCCATTGCTAGAACACCTTCACCGTACATGTCGTCGAGCGGAGCGTTTTCAATTGGACCAAAGTTGTAGCCGGGACCCCCGGTGCCAGTGCCGGTTGGATCACCACACTGCAGAACGTAAATGCCCGCGGTGGTAAGACGGTGGCAGGAAACCCCCTCGAAGTAGCCGTCCCTCACCAGTGAGACAAAGTTCGCCGTAGCCTGTGGCGCAAGGTCGCCATAAAGCTCATATTCGATTGCTTGCTCGTTGAGGTTCAGTGCGCCAGTCCAAGTGCGAGCCTCGGCGATTGCCGGGTCTGGAACCAGGTCAGAATTGGTTGGAGCAGCCGAGGGTTCCTCAGCCACGGGTGCATCGGTCGCGACTTGATAACCGGGTCCAACCGAGAAATATAGAAATTGTCCTGCGACCGCTAGGGCCACAGCTGCTCCGGAAACAATCAGGGTCAATCGGTTGTCCTTTTTGCGAAGCGCCTCGCGCTCTACCTTGATGCCCTGCTTAGCCTGGAAACTTGCCAGCTTGTCATTGTTCTTCATAACACCTTGTCCTTACGCGATTAGTAATTCTAGGCGTTGCATACAATCAACGGGTGGCAACAAATCCCCTGGCAGCTCGAATGCGCCCAACTTCGCTAGCGGAGGTGGTCGGTCAATCCCGAATTACCAGGCCGGGATCGGCGCTAAACCGATTGATAACCGGTGATCCGGCGGAAAGCCTGAGCTCTGTCATCCTTTGGGGTCCTCCAGGCTCGGGAAAGACCACGCTCGCGCGGCTGATATCAAATACCCGAGATGCGAATTTTGTTGAACTAAGCGCCATCTCGGCAACGGTTGCCAACGTAAGAGAAGTAATTGATTCAGCCAAGAAGCTGCTTGAGGTCTACGATCGCCCAACAATTTTGTTTCTGGATGAGATTCATCGTTTTTCCAAAAGTCAGCAGGACTCGCTACTGGCTGCTGTGGAATCAGGCCTGGTTACACTCATTGCCGCAACCACCGAGAATCCCTCCTTCAGCATCATCAAGCCGCTGGTGTCCAGATGTCTAGTCCTGAAACTTGAACCGCTGAGCCATGCCGAAATCTCAACCCTGTTGAATCGCGCCGTCTCCCGAAGTGATTGGGGAGATAAAACGGTTGCGCCGGAGGCCATCGACTACCTGGCGGGCATCTCATCCGGTGATGCCCGTCGAGCCCTCACGCTGCTCGAGGCTGCAGCCGCTCAATCACCTGAGGGCATAACCCTCGATGACGCCAGGGCCGCAAGTGAGGTTGCGATTGCTTATGACGCAAGCGGCGATGCTCATTACGACACCATAAGTGCATTCATCAAATCAGTCAGGGGCTCGGATGTAGATGCTGCCCTGCACTACCTGGCCCGAATGATTGTTGGGGGAGAGGACCCCAGGTTCATTGCCCGTCGGCTAATGATCTTGGCTGCTGAGGACATCGGTTTAGCCGACCCAAATGCCCTCGTCATAGCAAGCGCTGCCGCTGAGGTGGTTGAGAGAATCGGAATGCCAGAAGGCAGAATTCCACTTGCGGAAGTGACTATTTACCTAGCAACTGCTCCAAAATCAAACCGTGCTTACTTGGCTATCGACCGAGCTATTGCGGATCTCGAAGCTGGGGTAGTGCCGCCAGTTCTGGCTCCATTGAGGTCAACCGGAGCCACTGGCTATCGATATCCGCATGACGACCCGAGGGGAGTCATCAGGCAAAAGTATGCGGATCTTCAGCACAAACTTTACGAACCTTCCAATCATGGATTTGAAAAGACCATTGCTGAGCGCCTGCGTGCCATAGGAGAAATCCTGGAAGGTTAATGACAGCTTGCTTGCAAACTGCTAAGCTCTCAGGGTTGCTCTGCTCCAGCGGCTGGGACGTAGAGCAAAAATCCACATAGAAATTTGAAAGGCAACTTTTTGTCAAAGACAACTAGAACCCGCAGCAAGACTCGTCTGTCGCGTGCCCTCGGCATCGCACTTACTCCTAAGGCTGCGAAGTACATGGAGAAGCGCCCGTATGCACCGGGCCAGCACGGCCGCACCAAGCGCAAGTCTGACTCAGACTACGCAGTTCGACTTCGTGAGAAGCAGCGCCTAAGGGCTCAGTACGGTATCCGCGAGGCTCAGCTTCGCAAGACCTTCCAGGAAGCAAAGCGCACTGAGGGTCTAACCGGTGAGAACTTGGTTGAGCTACTAGAAATGCGTCTTGACGCTCTAGTGCTTCGCTCTGGCTTCGCACGCACCATGGCTCAGGCTCGTCAGATGGTAGTGCACCGCCACATCCTCGTTGATGGTGAGCGCGTTGACCGCCCATCCTTCCGCGTAAAGCCTGGCCAGATGATCCACGTTCACGCCAAGAGCGAGAAGGCGGAGCCATTCCAGGTTGCAGCAGCAGGCGGTAACTCAGACGTTCTAAACAAGACTCCTGAGTACCTGACTGTCGACCTCGACAAGCTCCAGGCGACTCTAGTTCGTCGTCCAAAGCGCGCTGAAGTTCCAGTCACCTGTGAAGTTCAGCTCGTCGTTGAGTACTACGCAGCTAGGTAAATAGGACTGATGAGCGGCGGCGAAGTTGTCGGCATAATTTTTGCCCTCAGCTTCGCCGTGCTCGTTCTTTTTCTGGGCTTCCCGCTCGTGAAGCTTGCAAAACTAATTGATGAGAGTGCTCGCACCATCAGCACCGTCAACAAAGAACTTGAACCAATGCTCCAAGAGGCGCGCGTCACACTAGGCGAAGCTAATCGCCAGCTCAAGCGAATTGACTCCATAACCGAGGACGTTGAGCAGGTAACTGAAAACATCAACAGTCTGGTCGCGGTATTCACCGCCTCGGTTGGAGCTCCGCTAACTAAACTTTTCGGTGTCACCAAGGGATTGTTCTCAGTCCTTGGAAAACGGAGGTAGAAATGTCAAAACTCGGATGGTTCGCAGCCGGTTTAGGGCTCGGTGCTCTTGCGGTGATTCAGCTTCGCGATAACCCAAAGGCGCAGGTAGCCCTCGATGAGGCAATTGCTGCAGCCAAAGACTTTAGCCAGGCCGTTGCAGCCGGCTACCAAGAGCGTGAAGCGGAGCTTACTAAGCCCGCCACCAAGCCAGCACCTAAGACCGCAGCGCAGCCTGCCGCTAAAAAGCCAGCTGCCAAGCGCGCACCAATCAAGAAGTAATACCAATGAAGACTGCCGAGATTAAGCGGCGATGGCTTGACTACTTCGAGAAAAAGGGTCACACCGTTGTTCCAAGCGCACCCCTGATCAGTCAAGACCCAACCCTGATGTTTGTGGTGGCAGGAATGGTACCCTTCATTCCCTACATGACTGGGGTACTGCCAGCACCTTATTCCCGCGCGACCAGCGTGCAAAAGTGCGTCCGAACCTTGGACATTGATGAAGTTGGAAAGACCACGCGTCACGGCACCTTCTTTCAGATGAACGGAAACTTTTCCTTCGGCGATTACTTCAAGAAGGAAGCGATCGGCTTCGCGTGGGAATTGCTAACCGGAAAACTCGAGGACGGCGGCCTGGGCTTCGACCCGGAACGATTGTGGGTAACCGTCTATAACGACGATGATGAGGCAATTGGTTACTGGCTAGAGCAGTCCTCTGTTCCGCGTGAGCGAATTCAAAAGCGTGGCATGCGCGACAACTACTGGTCTACGGGCCAGCGTGGACCAGCGGGACCATGTTCTGAGATTTATTATGACCGTGGCCCCCAGTACGGTGCTGAAGGTGGTCCGGAAGCCGACGAGGATCGCTACATCGAGATTTGGAACCTCGTTTTCATGCAGTACGAGCGCGCTGACGGTGGCACGAAAGACCACTTTGAGATTCTCGGGGAGCTACCTAAGAAGAATATTGACACTGGAATGGGTCTCGAGCGCGTAGCGTTCTTGCTGCAGGGCGTGGAGAACATTTACGAGATCGACCAGGTCCGACCGTTGATCGATCTCTCGGCAAAACTCTCAGGCAAGAGCTACGGTGCGAATGAGTCTGATGACATTCGCATGCGAGTGATTGCAGACCACATCCGCTCAGCCCTGATGTTGATGTCGGATGGCGTAACTCCTTCCAACGAGGGGCGTGGTTACGTTCTTCGTCGATTACTCCGTCGGTCGGTTCGATCACTACGTCTGCTTGGCATTCAGAAGCCCTGCTTTGAGGAGCTTTTTACGACCAGCAAGAACGCCATGGTGGAGGCTTATCCGGAACTCGAGGAAAGCTTTGCTCGGGTTTTGCGCGCAGCAATGGCCGAGGAGATCGGATTCTCGAGAACCCTAGACACCGGCTTGGTCGTGCTATCAGAGGCGATTGCGGTTTGCAGCTCTCAGCTTTCTGGAGAAACGGCGTTCCTTCTACACGACACCTATGGCTTCCCTATTGACCTAACGGTTGAAATTGCTGAAGAGCATGGTCTCAGCGTCGATCGCGCGGGGTTCGATGCCCTAATGCGTGAGCAAAAGGACCGCGCCAAGCAAGATGCCAAGTCCAAGAAGGCCGGAGGGGCTGGCCTGCAGGTCTACAGCGAGTTCAGAAGCATGGGGGAGACCCAGTTTCTCGGCTACGACTCGCTGAAAGCTTCTGGCAAGGTGCTTGGGCTAATTCGCGACGGTGAATCAATGCCAAGCCTTCAACAAGGTCAGTTGGGTGAGCTGTTCTTAGATCGCACCTCGCTGTATGCAGAGTCTGGTGGCCAGGCAGCGGATGCCGGTGCAATCGTTGGCAACGGCTTCGAACTCGAGGTGCTCGACGTACAAAAACCAGTCAAGGGACTTTTCTCTCACAAGGTGAGAGTTGTCTCTGGGGAAGTCACCGTTGGTGCAGCGGCACAAACTATAGTCGACGCTAACTGGCGACTTGGCGCTGCCCAGGCGCACTCGGCGACTCACGTTGTTCACGCTGCGCTTAGACAGGTTCTCGGTCCGGAGGCGCTTCAGTCCGGTTCGTATAACCGCCCCGGCTACATGCGCCTTGATTTCTCTTGGACTCAAGCGTTATCAGAAGCCACCAAGAGCGAAATTGAAGAGGTTGCCAATCTTGCAATCCGCGCTGATCTGGCGGTGAGTGCGCAATACATGACCCTTCCAGCTGCTCGGGAATGGGGCGCTATCGCGCTATTCGGCGAAACCTATGACGAAGAGGTCAGAGTTGTCCAGGTTGGTGGCCGTTGGTCGAGGGAGCTTTGCGGTGGAACCCACGTCATGCGGTCGTCCCAGATTGGCCTTGTCTCAGTTACCGCAGAATCTTCGGTTGGCTCAGGTTCGCGTCGAATTGAAGCTCTCGTGGGAATCGATGCGCTTCGATCGCTTATCCAGGAGCGCGAACTAACCAGAAGGCTCGCTGCCACAATCAAGGCTCCGACGCTGGAGTTGGAAGCAAGAATTGCAGATGCCCTAGATGAGCTAAAGGCTGCTCAGAAACGAATTTCGGAGCTAGAGGCTCAGCAAGCACTTCAACTCGCGCCACAACTTCTAGCTGGTGCGACTAAGGTTGCCGGTCTCAACCTGGTTGCAACCAAACTCGATAGTGATGTCAACGCTGACCAGCTGCGAAATCTAACCACCGCAGTTGCTGCCCAACTTGGTCCTGATGCGGTGGTGATTCTAGGTGCTGAGGTAACGGGGAAACCGATTGTAATGATTGCAGCCGGTTCAGAAGCCCAGCAGAAGGGCGTCAGAGCCGGGGAGCTAGCGAAAATAGCCTCCGCAGTGCTCGGTGGTGGTGGCGGTGGAAAGGCTGACTTTGCTCAGGGCGGCGGGACCGATGCATCAAAGCTTTCGCAGGCAATCCACGAAGCAGTCGCACAAATCAAGTGACCCGTCGACTGGGAGTTGATGTCGGCTCGGTCCGCATTGGAATCGCGATTAGCGAAGGATCGCTGGCTCTGCCTGTGGAGTCGCTGAAGGCGGACGAAAGCGTTCATGCTCGAATCCAGGAGCTAGCTCAGCAGCGATCTGTTGAGGTTGTTTATGTTGGCTTACCGCTAAACCTCAGGGGAGAGCACACCCCTTCCACTAAAAAATCTATCCAATTCGCTAAATCTCTCGCTGAGGCAGGACTTGTGGTGCGAATGATTGACGAGCGCCTTACCACTAAATCGGCACAGCAAATGCTTCAGCAATCTGGCAAAAGGGTCAAAGAATCCAGGGAATACCTAGATGCCCAGGCTGCTGCGCTTATTCTTGACTTCGCGCTTCAATCCGAGCGCTCAGGATATGCAGGGATAGCTCTTGATGACCTCACCGAATAACCAACAACTGCGCAAGCGCAGACTATTTGCGGTTGTTGCGCTGCTGCTGGTTGTGGGGCTAGCTGGGGCAGCGGTAACTTTTGCCTCGGGTTCTATTAGGAGTTTCATCTCAAAGTTTCAAGTAGCTGACTACGATGGCGAACCGGGACCCGAAACGTTGATCGTCATCGAGGCCGGAGACGATGGCGCAGCTGTGGCACGAAAGATGGTCGCTGCCGATGTCATCCTCAGCTTTGACGCAATTTATCGAGACATGTTGACTACCGACTTCACGATCTACCCTGGTACTTACACCTTTCCCACCAAACTCTCTGGACAAAAAGCGCTGGAAATCCTAATTGCGGGAAAAAACCGGGTGGTTTTACAAACCACCATTCCAGAGGGCTACCGGATTCGCGAGATTATCCCTCAGCTGGTCAAAGACCTGCAGCTCAAGGCCGCTGATATCGAAAGCGCGATCAAGAAAATTCAGTCGAGATTGCCGGCAGGAGCTTTGAACGCAGAAGGTTATCTCTT
>JBEGRX010000008.1:0-22793 GCA_041180205.1 Actinomycetota bacterium
TTCACAATTACTGACCCACCGCTGAAGCTGGTAAGAAGATTTGTCCCACCGCTGAGGTTGGGTGTGATTGCCCTCGATTTGGCTTGGACCATTGTGTTTATTGCGGCACTTTTTCTTCAGCGTTTGGCTCTGGGGCTCTAGGCGAATAACATAGGTGCAGCGCTTTTGCGCTGTATCAGGAAGGTGCAACCATGGCGCTGACGCCCGAAGAAGTTGTAAACAAGAGATTTACCATCGTTAAGTTCCGCGAGGGCTATGACCAGGATGAAGTCGACGACTTCCTCGACGCTGTTGTCGTGGAGCTCCGCAGGCTGGGTAGCGACAATGACGAGCTACGTCAACAGCTTCAGGCAGCAAAGGCCCAAGCAGATGCCACTCCAGCCGTCTCGGCTTCAGATTTCCCAGTCGCCCCAGTCGTTGCCGCCGCTGTTCCAAGTGCAGCGGAGGCCAGCAACTCTCACAGTCTTCTAGAACTTGCTCGCAAACTGCACGAAGAGCATGTGCGAGACGGTCTTACCAAGCGCGATCAGCTAATTCGCGATGGCCAGGAGAACTCAGCCCGTCTGGTTCGAGACGCCGAGGCACAGGCCAGAGCAGTTCTAGGTCAGCTTGAACTTGACCGCAAGGCAATCGAAAATACCATTGACGAACTGCGCGAGTTCGAGCACGACTATCGTGGCCGTCTGCGCGAGTACATCGAGTCACAGCTCACCACCTTGATCCGCGAGGAATCCTTCGAGCAGCCGCTTGAAGCCGCCGCCAAGATTGAATTCGCCGCCATCACCGAAGTCGCAGCTGAGCCAGTTGCCGACATTGAGGAAGACGAAGACGAGCTCGAAGATGTTGCGACTTCTAGCGCCGTCGAGGATGAAGACGAAACTCGAAGTGAGCGCAACTAAAGCTAGAACCCTCCTGTTCCTCGGAATTGGTGTCGTCTTAGTTTTTCTTGATCAGTTGACCAAAGAGCTTGCGATTGCGACTCTTTCCGATGGCCAAGTTGTTGCTGTGGTTGGTGAGTTACTTCGTTTTCGCCTGGTCTACAACGACGCTGCCGCCTTTTCTCTTGGTGTCGGACAGACCTGGGTGCTAGCCCTGGTTGCGATTGCTGCGGTGTTGGTGCTTTTGTGGTTTGGGCCAAAAGCCAAAAACCTAACTTGGAGCGCTATTGCCGGCTTGGTTCTTGGTGGGGCTGCTGGCAATCTGGTTGACCGGCTGACACGCGAACCAGGATTCCTAAATGGCCACGTGGTTGATTTCATAGCGATCCCGTTCAACTTTCCGATTTTCAATTTGGCTGACACCTTTTTGGTAATTGGGGTCTCGTTGGCCATGCTTAGAACCTTGATGGGCGATGAACTGGGCGGCAAGGTTGCCAAGTAAGTATCTTCCGGTTCCCGATGCACTGATTGGCGAGCGAGCTGACGCAGCCCTTGCAAAGATGCTCGGGATAAGCAGATCGCAGGCGGCTGAACTGCTTACTCAGGGTGCCGTGGTTTGTTCGGGCAAGCAGCTGGGGAAATCTGACCGATTGGAGCTGGATCAGGTTATCGAGGTGGAGTTGATCGAAAGATCTTCCGAACCAGAGGTTGTCGCCGAAGACGTATCGGATCTCAAGGTTGTTTTTCAGGACGAACACATCATTGTTATTGATAAGCCTGCGGGAGTGGTGTCACACCCGTCGTTGGGATTTGTGGGTCCCAGTGTCCCAGGTGTGCTGCTTGCCAGAGGGATTCAATTGGCCACCTCGGGCGCTCAAGAACGTCAGGGCATCGTGCAGCGGCTAGATGTCGGCACCAGCGGACTCATGGTTTTGGCCAAGGGCGAGCGGGCGTATTCAGTGCTGAAGCAAGCCTTTCGGGATCGTGAGGTAAAAAAGACCTACCACGCTTTGGTTCAAGGCCACCCAGATCCGGCGCAGGGAACTATTGATACCCCGATAGCCAGAAGCACCAAGCACGATTACAAGTTCACAATCTCCGCCGATGGCAAGCATGCCGTCACGCACTACCGAACCATTGAGCTACTGCCTTCGGCAGCCCTGATGGAGATTGGTCTTGAGACCGGTAGGACTCACCAAATTAGGGTGCACTTCGCGCACTTTCGGCACCCCTTGGTTGGTGATCCGCTCTACGGTAGTGATCCCAAGCTGGCAGCTGCGCTAAAGCTTGATCGGCAGTGGTTGCACGCCCACAAACTTGCATTTTCGCACCCGATTTCTGGGGATTGGGTCGAATTTGAAAGCGAGTATCCAGCAGAATTGAAACTCGCCCTTGACCGACTCAGAGATGTGAATTTTCGGCTCTAGGCTTAGGGCCCGTCGTTGAATAAGTGGAGGTGAAAATGAGCGATTCGTTCGTCCATTTGCACAACCACACCGAGTATTCAATGCTCGATGGAGCTGCCCGCATCAAGCAACTGGTGGCAAAGGCTGCCAAGCTTGAGATGCCAGCCATTGCCATGACGGATCACGGCAATGCTCACGGCGCTTATGAGTTTTGGAATCAGGCCACTAATCACGGCATCAAGCCCATTATCGGCATTGAGGCCTATGTAGCTCCAGGTAGTCGCCGTGAGAAATCGAAGGTGCGCTGGGGTAGTGGCGGTGACGATGACGTCTCCGGTGGTGGCGCTTATTCGCACATGACGATGTGGGCCACCGACAACAACTCGATGCAGAACTTGTTTCGCTTGTCATCCGAGGCCTACCTATCCGGCTATTACTTCAAGCCCAGAATGGACCGCGAGCTACTTCACAAATACGGCAAGGGTCTGATTGCAACCACCGGTTGCCCCGGTGGTGAGGTGCAGACTCGAATTCGACTCGGGCAGTACAAGGAAGCGCTTGAGACCGCGGCTGAATTCCGCGACATCTTTGGGGAGGGAAACTTCTTCGTCGAGCTAATGGATCATTCGCTCGATATTGAAAAGCGGGTCCGTGAAGACCTCGTGAAACTTGCCAGAGACTTGAATTTGCCCCTGGTTGCTACCAATGACCTGCACTACACCGAACCGGAGGATGCTCACGCCCATGACGCGCTGCTCTGCGTTCAGGTGGGCTCAAATCTCTATGAGGAGAATCGCTTCAAGTTCGAATCCCAGGAGTATTACCTAAAGTCATCGGCCGAGATGAGGGCAGTCTTCAAAGAGTTGCCGGAGGCTTGCGACAACACGCTGTTGATTGCCGAGCGGTGTGAGGTCAGCTTCGAAAAACGTGACCTAATGCCTAGGTTCCCAGTCCCAGAGGGAGAGACCGAGAGTGGCTGGTTTGAAAAAGAAGTTTGGCGCGGGATGGATCGTCGCTTCCCGGCTGGCTATTCCGATCGTCACAAGCAGCAGGCTGCATATGAAATTGACGTGATTAGAAACATGGGTTTCCCAGGTTACTTCCTGGTGGTTTCTGACTTCATTGCTTGGGCCAGGGAGCAGGGTATTCGGGTAGGCCCAGGCCGAGGTTCGGCGGCCGGTTCGCTTGTTGCCTTCGCGCTCGGCATTACCGAACTGGATCCGCTTGCTCACGACCTGATTTTTGAGCGTTTTTTGAACCCGGAGCGACTTTCGATGCCCGATATCGATGTTGACTTTGACGATCGCCGCCGCCCGGAGGTAATTCGCTACGTAACCGACAAATACGGCGATGATCGAGTCGCACAAATTGTGACCTTTGGAACCATCAAGGCCAAGCAGGCGCTAAAAGATGCCGCTCGAGTCTTAGCAATGCCCTATTCGGTGGGGGAGAAGCTCACCAAGGCCATGCCTCCTATGGTGCTGGGCCGAGATGTGTCGCTGAACGAATTGGTGGATCCAAGTGCGGAGCGCTATTCCGAGGCGGCGGAGTTTAGGGAAATCATCGAGACTGATGAAGACAGTCAGAAGGTCTTCGACCTGGCTCAAGGTCTCGAAGGGCTAAAGCGCCAGTGGGGCGTGCACGCTGCCGGTGTGATCATGTCCGCAGAACCTTTGATGGATGTAATTCCAATCATGAAGCGCGAAGAAGACGGCGCTATCATCACCCAGTTCGATCAGCCACCTTGCGAATCGCTCGGGCTTTTGAAGATGGACTTCTTGGGGCTGCGTAACCTCACCGTGTTGGACGATGCACTTTTTAATATCAAGCTCAACCGCGGTGAGACTGTGGTGCTTGAGGAGCTAGATCTGAACGCCGATGAGAAGACTTTCGAGCTTTTGTCCAGGGGTGACACCCTGGGTGTATTCCAGCTCGATGGTGATGCGATGCGGCAACTCCTCAGGCTGTTAAAGCCAACCGAGTTCGAGCACATCTCGGCAGTTATTGCTCTTTATCGCCCGGGCCCAATGGGCATGAATTCACACATCAACTATGCCCAGCGCAAGAATGGCCTGCAACAGTCTGAGGGCGTGCACCCAGAGCTCACCGAACCGCTAAGTGAGATTTTGGACCCAACCTACGGACTAATCGTTTATCAAGAGCAGGTTATGGCGGCTGCCCAGAAGGTGGCGGGTTACTCGCTTGGTCAAGCAGACCTTTTGCGTCGTGCGATGGGTAAGAAGAAGCCCGAAGAGTTGGACAAGCAGCTTGAGGTATTCCGTTCCGGAATGAAGGCCAACGGCTTCTCAGACGGCGCTATCAAAGCCCTTTGGGACACTTTGTTGCCGTTCGCGGATTACGCCTTCAATAAGGCCCACTCGGCCGGCTATGGGGTGCTGAGCTATTGGACCGGTTACCTGAAAGCAAATTACCCGGCCGAATATATGGCTGCCTTGCTCACCTCGGTCGGAGATTCCAAGGACAAGCTCGCGGTCTATCTCAATGAATGCCGTCGCATGGGCATAAAGGTTTTGCCACCGGATGTAAATCAATCTATTGGCGGCTTTGCCGCGGTTGGGGATGATATCCGTTTCGGCCTAAGCGCAATTCGAAACGTTGGAAAAAACGTGGTCGATGCAATCGTTGAGGCTAGGTCAGAAGCCCCGTTCGACTCGTTCCAGGACTATCTGACCCGTGTTGCATCCCAAGCATCAACCAAGCGGTGCGTTGAATCGTTGATTAAAGCCGGTGCTTTTGACTCGCTCGGACACACCAGGCGCTCCCTGATTGCAGTTCACGAGGAGGCCATTGACGCCTCAGCTGTTTTGAAAAAGCAGGCGGCAACCGGTCAGGTGGATCTCTTTGGCGGGATGTTTGATGAGGATCCAGCTATGGTGCCAATTCCAAACTTGCCGGAGTGGACCAAGCGTGATCTTTTGGCTCACGAGCGAGAGATGCTGGGACTTTACGTTTCTGACCACCCGCTAGCTGGCCAGGAAGCGCTCTTGATGCGTCACTCCGATATGGGCACCATCGCGCTCAAGGAAAGCGATATCAAAGATGGTGAGTCTGTCACGCTAGCCGGCCTCATCACCCAGGTGCAGCACAAGGTCGCTAGGGCATCGGGTAACCCATATGGCCAGGTGGTGCTGGAGGATTTCTCTGGAGAAATCTCAATAATGTTCATGGGTAAGACCTACCTGGAGAACCGCGAACTTTTGCGCACCGACCAGACTGTTTCAATTCGCGGTCGAGTGCAGCGTCGTGACGAAGAAATCATGCTCTCGGCATACTCGATTGATGTTTTGGAGGCCGGTCGTGAACAGGGTGGAGTTTTGGTGATCACGGTACGTGAAGCTATGGCCACCAAAACCAAGCTGCAAAAATTATCCGAAATCCTCTCCGCACATCCGGGCCCGGTCGAGGTTCAGCTCAAGATGCAAAACGGTGGGGAATCGAAGCACTTTTTGTTGCCGCAGCGAATCGCCGTCGGCCATGACTTGTTCGGTGAAATCAAGGCCCTGATGGGCCAAGATGCGGTGGACTAAGAGTTCTCGGCCAAGCGCTCGGTAGCGGTTAGATATCCGCGCTGGAAGTAAACCAGCGGCCTAGTCTGCTCCATGGGCTCGGTGCCGTGCAGAATATCAAGTATCACCACGGCGTTGCTCTCCACCTCAAAGCGATCGCGAACCTTGCCGATAAGAATGCTGGAGGCATCTCTGAAAACCGGCACCTTTCCGACCAGCTCAAAGTCAGCCGGGGTGAATCGGTTCTCTTTCGGGCCGGCCATACGTTGGGCAAGCGTCAGATTCTTAGCGCAAAGCGTGTGCAGCGCTACTTCGCGACCTACCACCAACTGCGGATAGCTCGATGATCCGCGAGCGATGTTGAACGACACCAGCGGCGGGTTGGAACCAAGTGAAGTAACGGAAGTAGCGGTGAAGCCGATCGGCAGCCCGTCGTTGTCATGCGAGGTGATGATTGCGACTCCCGAGGCATGGGTTCGGAAGGCGGCCTTGAGGGCATCTGAACCAATCACGGGAAAATTCAAGGATTCTTTAGTCATCTCCCGATAAGGTTAGGGCATTACTTCTCCGCAGAAAACCAGAGGTAAAGTGCGCGTCGTTGAAATCTCAGGTCCTATTACCCAGGATCAAATTCGCACTGCATTGCCCAGAGCCTCGGTGAGCATCGAGCGGGCGCTAGAGACAGTAATCCCACTGATTGAAGATGTAAAAACCAACTCTCTCAATGCCGTCTTAAAGCAGGCCGAGCGCTTTGACGGAGTGAGGCCAGAGCACATCCGAGTTCCACAGCAGATCATGGACCAAGCGCTCTCTGAAGTCAGTGCTGAACTTCGGACAGCGATTGAGGTTGCGATAACTCGGGTGCGCAAAGTTTCCGAGGCCGGCGTGCCCAAGGATTTTCAGGTTGAGCTGGCGCTGGGTGCTGTGGTCTCTCAGCGATACGTGCCGGTGGATTCGGTTGGGCTATATGTGCCCGGTGGTAAAGCTGTTTACCCATCCAGCGTGGTCATGAATGCCGTGGCCGCGCAGGCGGCAGGGGTGCCACGAATTGCTATCGCATCTCCGGCTCAGAAAGAGTTTTCAGGTCTACCACACCCGACCATTCTCGCCACCGCAGCACTTTTAGGAGTGCAAGAGGTTTACGCGATCGGCGGAGCCGCTGCGGTGGCAGCTTTTAGTTACGGAATCAAGGAAATTGGGCTGGAGCCAGTTCGAATGGTCACCGGACCAGGCAACATTTATGTTGCGGCGGCAAAGCGCGCTCTGCGAGGTCTAATCGGAATCGATTCTGAAGCCGGCCCCACCGAAATCTTGATCATTGCGGATAAAACGGCCAACGCCGCAAACCTCGCAGCTGACCTAATCTCGCAGGCGGAACATGATGAAAATGCCGCTGCGGTGCTGGTTACCGATAGCTCAGAGCTGATTGCAAAGGTCCAGAGCGAACTGGAGAAACAGGTAGCAAACACTCACAATCGCGAGCGCGTGCAAAAATCCCTTTCCGGTATTCAATCCGCTTTGGTGCTGGTCCCGGATCTTGAGACAGCGGTTGCCCTGAGCAATCAATACGCAACTGAACACCTTGAAATCCAAACCGCAAAGCCTGAGGCGCTAGTGACAGAAATCACCAACGCGGGTGCAATTTTCGTGGGCGACTACTCCCCGGTAAGCCTTGGTGATTACCTTGCAGGTAGCAATCACGTTCTACCTACCGGGGAGCAGGCCAAATTTGGTCCAGGATTGGGTGCCCATACCTTCTTGCGTCCTCAGCAGATAATCAACTATTCCAAAGCTGCGCTGAGTGAAGTGGTAGTTCAACTTGACACCTTTGCCAGGGCCGAGGGCTTGAGCGCGCACGGTGATGCGGCCCGGATCAGATTCCAAGGAGGTAACTAGTGTTTTGCCCATTTTGTAGACATGCGGATTCACGCGTTATTGACTCGAGAACCTCAGACGACGGCTCTGCGATTCGTCGCAGACGGCAGTGCCCCGAATGTCAAAAGCGTTTCACTACCTTGGAAACAGCATCGCTCATGGTTACTAAGCGCAGCGGTGTCACCGAGCCATTTTCCCGAGACAAGATTGTGTCGGGCGTGAGAAAAGCCTGCCAGGGTCGCCCAGTTACCGATGCCGACCTTGCTCTGCTCGCTCAGCAAGTCGAAGAGGCGCTGCGCTCTTCAGGGGCTGCCACAATCGAAGCGCAGGACATTGGCTTGGCAATCCTAGAACCGCTAAGACTTTTGGACCACGTCGCGTTTATGCGCTTTGCCTCGGTTTATCAGGCCTGGGACTCACTCGCGGATTTTGAGCAGGCAATCTCCGAGTTGCGGGGGAACTAGATCTTGTATCGGCTGTTTTTCAATCTTTTTTTCAAGCCGCTGGATGCTGAAACGTCTCACAAAATCGTCGACACCGGCCTGCGCTTAGCCTCCAAATTCGGGATTTTGCGCGCTGGCAGGCGCGCTAAGAAAATCGAATTGATGGGCCTACACTTTGAAAATCGAATCGGGCTCGGAGCTGGCTTTGACAAGAATGCCAGGTTGGTGCGTCCGCTTCATGCCCTCGGTTTTGGTCACATTGAAGTTGGAACCGTAACCTTTCACGCTCAGCCGGGAAACCCAAAACCAAGGTCCTTCCGCGTCCCGGAGTATGACGCGCTGATCAACCGCATGGGTTTCAATAACGATGGGGCAAAGGTGATATCCGAGCGCTTGGCCAAATTGCGCAACGATCAGAAAAATCTCCCGATAATCGGCGTGAATATTGGCAAGAGCCGAATTGTAGAGGCGAAAGATGCTGCCGAAGACTATCGCGCCACCACCAAGTTGGTGGCAGAAGTTGCGGATTATCTAGCCGTGAACGTCTCATCTCCGAATACCCCAGGGCTTCGAGATCTGCAGCAGGTTGAGTCCCTTAGACCGATCCTGCAGGCGGTCATGGACGAATGTCAAGGCAAGCCGGTGCTCGTTAAGGTTTCGCCTGATCTGGCTGATGATGACTTTCTGGCAGTGCTTGATTTGGTTCAGAGCCTGAAGCTCAAAGGCGTGATTATGACCAACACGACTACCCGGCGCGACGGCGTTGGTAATTCCAGCGTGTTGCAGGAAGCCGGTGGCCTAAGCGGTCCAGTGCTGGCACCAAGGTCAATTGAGATGCTCAAGATCGCTCGCAGGGCCCTGCCAAGCGAATACTTGCTTATATCGGTCGGCGGAGTTAGCTCCGTGGTCCAGGCTGTAGAGCGAGTGCGATACGGAGCCGATCTCGTTCAGGTTTACACCGGGTTGATTTACCAGGGGCCGTTCTGGCCAAAGCGTTTGGCCAAAGCGCTGGGTAACTAGCAGAGTCGGCCTTCTGGGCTCTTGGTCTTGCTCGGGTCGCGTTCAATGACATCGTCAAGCACCTGATCAACCTTTGCCATAATTTCGGCTGGAATCACGACGCCGGAGGCTTCAAGGTTTGATGTGATCTGCTCCGGCTTTGAAGCACCAACGATTGCCGCTGCAACGTTCTTGTTCTGTAGCACCCACGCAATGGCGAACTGCGCCATCGTGATGCCAAGCTCGTCTGCAAGTGGCTTGAGACCTTGAACCTTGGTCAGGGTTGCATCAGACATGAACTTCTCAATAATGCCGGAGAGATCTGGGTCAGCTGCTCTGGAGCCGGCAGGTGCTGGCTGACCAGGGAGGTATTTCCCAGTCAAGACTCCCTGTGCCATTGGAGACCAAACAATCTGGCTGAGTCCTAGCTCCTCCGAAGTCGGGACTACCTCCTGCTCAATTACGCGCCAAAGCATCGAGTACTGAGGTTGGTTGGAGATCAGCTTGAAGCCAAGTTCCTTGGCTAGCTTCTGACCCTCACGAATTTGCTGGGCGTTCCACTCTGAGACGCCGACGTAGAGCACCTTGCCCATGCGAACCAAGTCGCCAAATGCCTGCATGGTTTCTTCGAGCGGGGTTTCATAGTCGAAGCGGTGGGCCTGGTAGAGGTCGACATAGTCGGTCTGAAGGCGCTTCAGCGAGCCGTTGATGGACTCCATGATGTGCTTACGGCTCAGACCCGTATCGTTAGGCCCCTTGGCAGCAACCGGCCAGTAAACCTTCGTTAGGATCTCGATACCCTCGCGACGCTGACCTTTCAGGGCTTTGCCCAGCACGGACTCGGCTGCCTGATTGGCATAGACATCCGCGGTGTCAAAAGTCGTCACACCACCTTCAAGGGCGGCCTTTACGGTGCTGATTGCCTGCTCATCCGCTACCTGAGATGCGTGGGTCAGCCAGTTTCCATAGATGATCTCTGAGACCTTGAAGCCGGAATTTCCTAGGTAACGGTGCTGCATTTGTACCTCCTTGTAGAAGTTATTTCTCTAGTTTGGTGAAGCGGGCAATCTGAGGCTTTGGAATTCTTAGCGCCCGCATCTGGATGGAGCGCATTGCGCCGTACCAACCCAGACCGCCTTCCATGCGATCTGCGCCGAACTTCTTAGCCACGCGCTTTTTGACCATGCGAGAGACAAACCAGGCATCGATTGCGACAATTCCAAAAAGTCCCCACATCGAGAACAACGTGATTAGCTGCACGAGGTAGGAGTTCACGAAGGTAGCCAAGACCACAATGAATAGCGCCGGAAGCACCATTTCTCCGGCGGTGAATCGGGCATCAACCAAATCGCGCACATACTTTCGCTGTGGGCCGCGATCACGCAAGGTCAGGTAGCGCTCGTCACCAGCCATCATGCCTTCGCGAGCCTTGACACGCTCCTCACGGATGCGCTGGCGCTCCGCCTGCTTGGCCTCTTTGCTTCGGTCACCCACCAGTGGCCGAATTCTGGCCTGCTCACGCTCTTTTCTAGACGGGGTGGGCTGACCCTTTTTTTGACCGGGAGTGCGGTTTTCGCTCATCATCGCCTTTCAAGATATGCCACTAGATTAGCGTCATGGCATTTGCTTCCGAACCACTAGATCAAGCACTGGTTGAACCAGTTACCGAATTTATCTCCGACCACTTTCCGCAGGCTATTGGTCAGCTCGGCGAAATGGTGAAAATTCCAGGTATTGCCTGGGAGGCTTTTGACGCTGACAATCTCGAGCGCTCGGCTCAATTGGTCGCGGATTATTTCTCAGAACTTGATTTCTTCGATTGGGTACAGATCCGCAGAGCACCAAAACCCTCCGGCGAAATGGGCTCTCCTGCGGTTGTGGCGAGACGTGCCGGAAAGCCAAACCGTCCCCATGTGCTGCTTTATGCACACCATGACGTGCAGCCGCCGGGCGATAGTGCATTGTGGGAGACCGATCCTTTCACCGCGACCCTGAAGGGTGACCGACTTTTCGGCAGGGGAGTTTCGGATGACAAAAGTGGCATCATCACTCACCTATACGCCATTAGAGCTTTGAAGAGTTTGGCGGAGGAGATTGATTTGGGTGTCTCAATCTTCATCGAGGGCGAAGAGGAAGCTGGCTCTGATTCTTTTGAAAACTTCCTGGCTGAAAATCGTAGCGACCTGGCTGCCGATTTGATCATTGTTGCCGACAGCGGCAACTGGACCACGGAAATTCCAGCTCTAACCACAAGCCTCAGGGGAGTGGTGTCTCAGGTATTCACGGTAAAGACCTTGGATCATGCTGTGCACTCTGGAATGTATGGTGGACCGTTGCCGGATGCCATGACGGCGATGGTGAAAGTGTTGGCTTCGCTCACGACAAATGAGGGTGATGTCGCAATCCCCGGGCTGCGTTCTACGCGTTGCGAAAACGTTGAGATGCCAGAGAGTGATTTTGCTGAGTTTGCCGGGCTGCTTGATGGTGTGCGTCCCATGGGCACCAAGTCGCTAGTGCAACAGATCTGGGGAGAACCAGCGGTAACAATAATTGGAATTGATGCCCCTTCGGTGGCGCTTTCTTCGAACACTGCACAGCCAGCGATTAGCGCCAAGGTTTCATTGCGTATTGCGCCCGATCAGGATCCTGCTGAGGCCTTGGGGTTGCTGCAGCAACACTTAATTGAGAACGCACCCTTTGGCGCACACTTAGAGTTGGGTGCGGTGGAGAAGGGGCCCGGTTACCTGGCCAAGGATGGCTGGGGTTCGACCTTGGCACACGAGGTGTTCTCAGCCGTTTGGCCTCAAAAGTCCGTCAGCATTGGCATCGGAGGATCAATTCCGTTCATTTCAACCTTCGCCCAATTGTTTCCAAATGCCGAGATTTTGGTGACTGGAGTCGAAGAACCTGACTCGAGAGCGCACTCGCCAAACGAGTCTCAGCATCTGCCAACGCTCAAGCGGGCCATGGCTGCAGAAGCATTGCTGCTGCTGCACGGGAATCAACTGTCCAGAGATTAGTTAAACTAGACACAAATTGGAGGCAAAAATGACCGAAGTTTTAGCTCACGGTGTGAAGCTCACTGACACTGCAGTGTCCAAGGTTAAGGCGCTCTTGGCGGCCGAAGGTCGCGATGATTTAAGGCTAAGAGTTGCGGTTGAGCCAGGCGGCTGCTCTGGTTTGATTTACCAACTATTTTTCGACGAGCAGCTCGAGGAAGTCGATGCTGTGGTGGCATTCGACGGCGTCGAAGTGGTCGTCGACCAGATGAGCGTGCCTTACCTTGACGGCGCTTCCATTGATTTTGAGGACTCCATCCAAAAACAGGGCTTCACCATTGACAACCCAAATGCGGCTGGAAGCTGTGCTTGCGGAGATTCTTTTAGCTAAAACCGCTAAAACACGCCAATTTTGCCCCTCTGGCGGATTAGACTTAGAGGCAATACTGCAGTGTTTAAGGATGTCTGATTGAGTAAGAATCGTCGCGGACTAGCCCTGGCAGCCACTTCGCTCGTGAGCGTTTTGTTGCTGGCCGGTTGCTCTCCCGAACTTGAGCGTGGTTTTCTTCCTGATGCCGCTGGCGTCACCAACCACACCGATCGAATTATCGGCCTATGGACCACTTCCTGGATTGTTCTTTTAGCCGTCGGAGCCCTTTCGTGGGGGCTGATGGCTTGGGCGCTGATCGTCTACCGCCGTCGCAAGGGCGAGACTGGACTTCCTGCGCAGCTGCGCTACAACATGCCAATCGAGACGCTGTTCACGGTTGTGCCACTAATTTTGGTGCTCGGATTCTTTGCCTTCACCGCTCGCGACATGCAGGCCATTGAGGCCAAGAACGAAAACCCTGAAGTAACCATCGAGGTAATCGCCAAGCAGTGGAGCTGGGACTTCAACTACGTGAACGAGCAGGTCTTTGACTCGGGCATTCAGGCTCAGTTCACTGGTGAAGAGCAGAACATCTCCGAGACCCTTCCTACTCTCTATCTTCCGGTCAATCAGACCGTCAAGATCGACCTGAGTTCTCGTGATGTTATTCACTCCTTCTGGGTAATTGACTTCCTGTACAAAAAGGACATGTTCCCAGGCATGACAAACCACATGTACTTCACCCCGACCAAGGAGGGCACCTACGCCGGAAAGTGTGCAGAGCTCTGTGGCGAATACCACTCGATGATGCTCTTCCAGGTGAAGGTTGTTTCTGAGGCGGAATACGCGGAGCACATTGCGGCACTTGCGGCCAAGGGCAACGTCGGTCAGCTTTCAAATGAGTACGACAGAAACCAAAACCTTCCTGGTGGCAACCCAGAGGTAAGGGGATAAGGCAAATGGCATCCACACTAACTCCTCCGGTTACTAACCCATCGGCTTTTGTGCCTAAGCGCTCAAAGGGTCAGATTTTGGTTGATTGGTTGACGACGACAGACCACAAGAAGATTGGTTATCTGTACCTAATCACCTCATTCATGTACTTCCTAATCGGTGGCGTGATGGCACTGATTATTCGCGCGCAGCTGACTTTGCCAGGTCTTGACGTGGTCGCAACCAAGGAGCAGTACAACCAGCTCTTCACCATGCACGGCACCATCATGCTGTTGATGTTTGCGACCCCGCTCTTCGCAGGCTTCGCCAACGTTTTGATGCCGGTTCAAATTGGCGCACCAGACGTCGCTTTCCCACGATTGAATGCGATTGCCTACTGGTTCTACAACTTGGGTAGCTTGATTGCGGTGTCGGGATTCTTCACCCCACAGGGAGCAGCATCCTTTGGATGGTTCGCTTACGCACCGCTTTCCAACACCACATTCTCCCCGGGCATCGGTGGCGATTTGTGGGTGTTCGGCCTTGCACTCTCCGGTTTTGGAACCATTTTGGGTGGTGTGAACTTCATCACCACCATCATTACTATGCGTGCACCGGGTATGACCATGTGGCGTATGCCGATCTTCACCTGGAACACCCTGGTTACCTCGATCCTGATCATCATGTGCTTCCCGCCACTAGCCGCTGCGCTATTTGCCCTCGGTGCGGACCGCCGCTTTGGAGCTCACATCTTTGACCCGGAAAACGGTGGCGCCATGCTCTGGCAGCACCTGTTCTGGTTCTTCGGTCACCCAGAGGTTTACATCTTGGCTCTGCCATTCTTCGGTATCGTTTCCGAGATTTTCCCAGTCTTCAGCCGTAAGCCGATTTTCGGTTACAAGACTTTGGTCTACGCAACCATTTCGATTGCGGCCCTGTCGATGACCGTGTGGGCGCACCACATGTACGTCACCGGCCAGGTGCTACTTCCATTCTTCGCCTTCACCACGATGTTGATTGCAGTTCCTACCGGCGTGAAGATCTTCAACTGGATCGGCACCATGTGGAAGGGTTCAATTACATTTGAGACCCCAATGCTGTGGAGCTTGGGCTTCTTGGTTAGCTTCGTATTCGGTGGTCTAACCGGTGTAATCCTGGCTTCTCCAGCTCTAGACTTCCACCTCTCCGACAGCTACTTCGTGGTTGCTCACTTCCACTACGTGGTATTTGGAACCGTGGTGTTCGCGATGTTCGCCGGTTTCTACTTCTGGTGGCCGAAGTTCACTGGAAAGATGCTGAACGAGCGTCTGGGTAAGATCCACTTCTGGCTATTGTTCATCGGTTTCCACGTAACCTTCTTGATCCAGCACTGGTTGGGTGTAATTGGCATGCCACGTCGCTACGCGACCTACCTGCCTGAGGACGGCTTCACCGAGATGAACATGCTCTCTACCTTGGGCGCAGTCATCCTGGCGCTATCCATGATTCCTTTCCTGTGGAACGTTTGGATTACCGCTCGCAAGGGCGTAAAGACCGAATTGAAAGACCCTTGGGGTTACGGAAGGTCTCTGGAGTGGGCGACTGAGTCACCATTCCCTCGTCACAACTTCCACTCGATCCCACGCATTCGCTCTGAGTCTCCGGCTTTTGATTTGAACCACCCGGAGTATGCAGCGCCTGAAGCGAAGGAATCCTACGCGAAGGAGGGTCGCATCTAATGCGCTCTAACATCGTCATCCTGCTAGTCATGGCTGCCTACTTTGCGGTGGCGGACATTGCCTATGGCATCTGGACGTATTTGGAATGGGGAGCTGTGGAGCCTATCGGCACTGCAGCCATCGCACTCCTAGTCATTCTTTCTGTCTTCATCTCCTATTACCTGTGGTCTGGCATGAAGCGCTCCGGAACGCTTCCTGAAGACAACAACTTTGGAAACATCGAGGATGAGTCTGGTGAAGTGGGATTCTACTCTCCTTGGAGCTGGTGGCCGCTAGTGCTAGGTCTGTCCAGCGCTACAGCGTTTTTGTCGCTAGCAGTTGGCTGGTGGTTGTTCTTCATCGCTGTGCCTTTTGCGATTGTAGGAATCGTCGGCTTCGTTTACGAATACAGCCGCGGCGCTCACGCTCACTAAACAGGTGTCTAACGAACCGGTTCTCGTCGTCATAGACGTTCAGCAGGGGTTTAGGGATCCTCGCTGGGGTGCTAATGGCAATCAGTCTGCTCTGCAGAACATTGCTCGCCTTGTGGAACAGTGGCGAGCCAAGAATCTGCCAGTAGTTGTGGTCAAGCACAATTCCAAGCATCCAGACTCGCCGCTGTTCTCTGGTAGTCCTGGGAATGCGCTTGAGCCATTTTTAGACGGACCTCGAGATGCGGTTATTCAAAAGTCCGTGAACTCCGCCTTCTATGGCACGCCAGATCTTCATCTTTGGTTAGCCAAACGCAACTTTAGAAATTTGGTGATTTGTGGCATCACCACCAATCGATGCTGCGAGACTACTGCCAGGATGGCTGGGAATCTCGGCTACAACACCACATTCATAATTGATGCCACGGACGCTTTTGACCTTACTCATGCTGACGGTGGAGTTATCGCGGCTGCCGATGTGATGCGAATGACGGCTGCAAACCTCGACGGTGAGTTTGCCACGGTCCTCTCTACCGATCAGGTCCTGGCGCGTTACTAACTCAGCTACTTGTCAGTATGTGCTGTTAGTATTACCTCCTTGGCCAGTCCAAGATGTTACTAAAACAACTCAACATGGGGATGATCGGTTTCGACATTGCAGTGTCTGCGTGAATGAAGCGGGTCGAGGATGCACAGTTATCTCGTAAACGCTCTGTGTAAAACAATAGGTGCCAATACAAAGCGCGCCGACTTCGCCCTAGCCGCTTAAGCTAGCCCCGAAGTCCGTCTGACTAGGTTTGATTTCGTCCTAGACCCAGGCGTCATTTAGAAATCTTGCTGGTTGAGCGCGTCACAGGCTCAATCGGGACTTTTACTGTGACTGGGCCTGTCTGCGTAGTTGCTTCAGACAAATTCAGGGGCCGAGTAGAACGCCTTATGAAGCTACACCCGTAGAAGAGTCACAATCTTTGCATTGGACGGGGGTTCAATTCCCCCCATCTCCACGTTACAAGGCCCCGACCTAAAACCTCGGGGCCTTTACCTTTTAACAGCAAGTTTGAATAGGCTCTTCTGATGATTGAATTCCGGCGGTTAGCTGAGTCTGAGTTGGAAAAGTTTCTTGAGTTCATGGATGGACCAGCATTTGAGTCCCAACCGCAGTGGCGAGGGTGCTACTGCCAGTTCTATCTCAACACCACGACGGAGAATGATGACCCGAACGCCAGGGGAGAGCTGAATCGTCAACGAGCCTGTGATCGTATTCAGAGCGGTGTGATGCAGGGATACCTTGCTTACTCGGTTGAGGGTGGAGAAGAGAGAGTCATAGGTTGGATGGCAGCCAACAAATTCAACAACTTCGTGGCACTTCCTCCGCAGCGAGAGGACGTCGCAGCCATCATTTGTTTTGTGGTTGACAAGCAGTGGCAGGGAAAAAAAGTAGCGACTAATCTGCTGAATTATGCCTTGGCCGACCTTCCTAAACATGGCTTCTCTGAAGTACAGTCGGCACCGCTAAGAGATGCTGAATTTAATGATTGGGGCTATCGGGGACCGCGATCGATTTTTGAAAAAGCAGGTTTTGCTGCGGTCGCAGATCTGGACGACAAGCACGTGTTGATGACACGTAAGTTGTAAAAAAATCCCCCGATCACACGACCGGGGGATTTTTTCTAGCTTAAATTACTTCTTTTCTGCCAGAGCCTTTGGCTTGCGCTTAGGCTTCTCTACCGCAGGGGCAGGGGAGTGGTCAGCGTGAGCAAGTTCATACTCAGCCTTAGATACCGGAGCAATACGGTCTTCGAAGTAGAAGCTCGATAGTGCTGCGCGAATCTTGGCGCTGATGGTGATCTTGCCTTGAGCATTTGGTCTTGCAAGGGTTGGCTGGTAATCCTTGAAGTCAACCAGCTTCCACAGCTCGTACTTGTCTACTGGTTCGTGAACCTCGATATATTCACCGTGTGGCAAACGAACCACTCGACCAGTTTCACGGCCGTGTAGCGCGATCTCGCGGTCCTTACGCTGCAGCGCAAGGCAGGCGCGCTTGGTGATCCAGTATGCAATGACGGGCCCGATAATCAGCAGAATCTGCATGCTGGTCAGCACGTGGTTCAGTGACATCTGGAAGTTGGTCGCAATAAGGTCGGTAGAAGCTCCAGCCCACAGCACGGCGTAGAAGGTCACACCAGCCGCACCAAGTCCGGTGCGGGTAGGTGCGTTTCTCGGGCGGTCAAGCACGTGGTGCTCACGGTCGTCGCCGGTTACCCACTTCTCAACGAATGGGTAGACAGCCACAATCGCAAGGAACAGTAGCGAGATGACAAGTGGAAGCAGCACGCCCATTGGGAGCACTACGCCAAGCACATAGATGTCTAGGTTCGACGGGGCAAGTCGCAATGCACCATCTAGCCAACCGATGTACCAGTCAGGCTGAGTTCCCGCGGATACTGGTGATGGGTCGTATGGACCGTAGTTCCAGATTGGGTTGATGGTGAATGTAGCTGAGATGGCCATCAGGACACCGAAGACTAGGAAGAAGAATCCTCCAGCCTTGGCCACGTATACCGGCATCAGTGGGAAGCCAACAACGTTCTCGTCAGTCTTTCCAGGGCCTGAGTAGTGGGTGTGCTTGTGGATGATTACCATCATCAAGTGCACTGCTAACAACACGATGATTAGCGCTGGGATGATCATGATGTGCAGGCTGTAAAGACGTGCCACCACCTCATCGCCAGGGAACTCTCCGCCGAATAGGCCTGAGGAGATCGAGGGGCCGATGAACGGGATTGCCTTGAGCATTCCGTCGATGATGCGAAGACCGTTTCCGGATAGCAGGTCATCCGGCAGGGAGTAACCGGTGAAGCCACCACCCATACCAGCCAGAAACAGGAAGAATCCAACTAGCCAGTTCAGCTCACGAGGCTTACGGAATGCGCCGGTGAAGAATACGCGAAGCATGTGCAATCCTGCCGAGGCAACGAAGAGCAGGGCAGACCAGTGGTGCACCTGACGCATTAGAAGGCCACCACGGATGTCAAAGCTGATGTCCAAGCTGGATGCATACGCGATCGACATCTCGGCACCCTTGAGCGGCGCGTAGCTGCCCTCGTAGTGCACCGAAGCCATCGATGGTTGGAAGAAGAAAGTCAAGAAGGTGCCGGAGATTAGTAGCACCACGAAGGAGTACATCGCAACCTCACCGAGCATGAAGCTCCAGTGATCTGGGAATACCTTGCGACCAAAATTCTTGAGAACACCTCCGAGGCTTAGACGCTCATCGAGGTAGTTTGCAGCTCCACCGATGAAGGTGGTTGGCTTTTGTTCGGTAGAAGTGCTCATTACGACTGCCTTATGTCCCAGAATGATGGCCCTACGGGCTCGGTGAAGTCGCCTTGAGCGACCAGGTATCCTTCAGCATCTACTTCAATAGCAAGCTGAGGTAGTGGCCTTGACGCCGGTCCGAAAATGACCTTGCAGTGATCCGCTAGGTCAAAAGTGGACTGGTGGCAAGGGCATAGTAGGTGGTGGGTGTGCTGCTCATACAGAGCAACTGGGCAACCCACGTGTGTACAAATCTTGGAGTACGCAACGATTCCGTCGTAGCTCCAAGAAGCCTTGGCTGGATCTTCCTTTAGTTCGGAAGGCTCAACGCGAACCAAGAGCACAGCTGCCTTTGCCTTTTGGTTGAGCTTCTCCGCGTGGTCCTCGATGTCCTTTAGGTTCTCAGGCACAACGTGGAACACCGAACCAATGGTGACTTCAGATGCCTTGATCGGGGTGCCACCCTCGTGAGAGTCGCGAACCAGGCGGACACCCTTCTTCCAGATGGTGTGCTTCAAAGTGTCGCCGACCTGAGGACCGAGGTCACCGAAGATAACAAGTGCCGGAATTGGGAAGATTGCCAGCGCGCCGTAAAGCGATCGACGAATTAGCTTGCGGCGAGTAAAGCCGGACTCTGCGTCAGCGGTCTTGATGATCTCAATCGCCTTAGCGCGAGCTTCATCTGGCGTGCGCGCCTGATGACGAGCTTCAGCCACTTCGTGGTCCGGCATTAGGGTCTTTGCCCAGTGAACCGCTCCGAATCCGATACCGAGCAAGCTCAAAGCCATACCGATACCCATCCAGAATGCGTTGTTTCTGGTGTCGGCCAGGCTGTCAATTGGGAAAGCGAAGAATCCCCAAATCGAGACAATTGCACCAATTACGGAGATGCCGAACATAACAGCAATTTGCTGCTCTGCACCCTTTGCAGCCTTCTCGCTCTTGTCGGTCATGCGAACGCGGTGTGGTTCGATGCCTGGGTCAGAGATTGGCTTTTGAATGTTCGTGGCTAGGCCAGCTGGGTAAACCTTCTCGATTTCACTCATTCGAATTCTCCCTAGTTAGCCTTGGCGCCGAGCCAGACGGTGATTGCAATGATGAAGCCCAAACCGAAGATCCAAACAAACAAACCCTCAGCAACCGGACCGATGGATGCAAGTTCATAACCACCCACGGACTCATTTTCTTCCACGTACTTCAGGTAGGCGATGATGTCGCGCTTGTCCTCAGGGGTGAGGTTTGCGTCGTTGAAAACTGGCATGTTCTGAGGACCGGTAACCATAGCCTCGTAAATGTGCTTTTCGGTTACTCCGCCCAGTGCCGGTGCGAACTTGCCCTCGGTCAGAGCGCCACCGGCGCCAACCGCGTTGTGACACATCGCACAGTTGATGCGGAACAGCTCGCTACCGTGGGTCAGATCGATGTCCTCGCCAGTAGTTCTCAGGTACTCGGCGTCAGGGATAGCCGGTCCGGGGGCTAGGGATGCAACGTAGGCTGCCATCGCTGCAATTTGCTCCTCGGTGAACTGAACTGGCTTCTTATAAAGCTGAGGTCCGGAAGCCTGGCCAGGCATGCGACCGGTTCCAACCTGGAAGTCAACCGATGCGGCACCAACTCCGATAAGGCTCGGGCCTCCGATGGCTCCCTCGCCATTTGAGCCGTGACAGCTTGCACAGTTGGCCAAGAACAGCTTGCGTCCCTCGGCCACCTGGTCGGCACTTGATACTTCGGACTGAACCACGTTGGTTGCAGCCGCGTAGCCACCACCAGATAGCACGAGCCCTAGAAAGATTACGAAGCCAATCGCCCAAGGGCGACGGCGCATCGGCTTTTCCTGATTCAACAGTTTCTCCATTTATTTCAAGATGTAGACGACTACGAAAAGTCCGATCCACACCACATCGACGAAGTGCCAGTAGTAGGAGACCACAATTGCGCTGGTGGCCTCCTTGTGGCCGAAGTTCTTGGCCGCATAAGCGCGACCAATCACGAGCAAAAATGCAATCAAGCCGCCGGTCACGTGTAGCGCGTGAAAACCAGTGGTGATGTAAAACGCAGATCCGTAAGAGTTGGAGCTCAAGGAAACACCTTCAGACACCAACATGGCATATTCCCAAACCTGACCGGCAACGAAGATCGCTCCCATTACGTAGGTCAGGAAGAACCACTCGACCATTCCCCACTTAGCGGGGGACCAGCCGGTGCGACGAGGCTGAAGTCGCTCCGCTGCAAACACTCCAAATTGAGCGGTAAATGAGCTGGCAACCAAGACCAGGGTGTTTACAAGTGCAAATGGCACGTTCAGAATCTGGGTGTCATTGGCCCAAAGCTCCGGAGCGCCAGCTCGAAGGCTGAAATACATTGCGAACAGCCCTGCGAAGAACATAACTTCGCTGCCGAGCCAAACGATGGTGCCAACGCTGGTGGCGTTTGGTCGATTAATGGTCCCGCCGTGCACGGCAGGCAAAGTGGTTGCAGACATGCCTAAAGTTTACCCCACCGATGCTGGCCAAAGCCCCTCAAAACCAGCGGATTTTTGAAGATTTTTTGGACTCAGGGGCATAAATTGCATCGCTAGACTGCTGGCATGACTGAACTGAGCTGGCCGAGGACTTTGAGCTTATTGCTGGCGGGGGAGAACCTCACCAGATTAGAGGCTGGCTGGGCGCTGCGCGAGATCATGGCTGGCGAGGCGACCGAAGCGCAAATCGGGGCCTTCATGATGGCCCTTCGCGGAAAAGGGGAAACTGTCGACGAGCTCTCTGGTTTGGTCGATGTAATGCTTGAAAACGCGGTGCTGCTCAACACTGGTGGCGACGCCGTTGACATCGTTGGAACCGGGGGAGACCTGGTTGGAACCGTAAATATCAGCTCAATGGCATCAGTGGTCACCGCTGCGGCCGGAATTCCGGTCCTCAAGCATGGCTCACGATCCGCCTCCGGTAAGACCGGTTCCTCTGAAATGCTTGAAGTTCTCGGAATTCGCCTGGACTTAGCTCCAGCGCAGGTGGCTGAGGTCTTTCACGAGGTGGGCATCACCTTTTTCTTCGCACCAGTATTCCATCCGGCGATGAGATTTGTGGCCCCGGTGCGAAAGCAACTTGGCGTTCCAACCACCTTCAACTTCTTGGGACCGCTTGCCAACCCAGCCCAGCCAATTGCAACGGCTCTTGGGGTCTCAAACCCGGAGATAGCGCCCCTGATGGCCGAGGAGATTGCGCAGCGGGGAAAGACTGCCTTGGTATTCAGATCACTGGATGGCCTGGACGAGATTTCGGTAACCGCCCCGACGCAAATTTGGCAGGTTTCGCAAGGTAAAGTCACCGAAACGGTTGTGGAGCGATTCGTGAACCCCAGCGTTCAATTGGAACAGCTCCTAGGTGGCGATGCGAAACACAACGCTGAGGTTGCAGCGGCGCTGTTTAGTGGCGAGGTGGGCGGTAATTTCAAGGCCGTGAAGGAAGTGGTGCTGCTCAACAGCGCTGCCGGCATTGCCGCCTACAAACTTGCCAAGGATCCAGAATTGGCAGAAATTTCGATTGAAGATCGACTACAGGCAGCCTTTGAAACTGCAAAGCAAGCTCTCGAATCAGGAGCGGCAAACCGCAAACTCGTGCAGTGGTCGCAAGCAACTCAAAGTAAATAAACCCATCAGCTCCCGCTGGGAGAGAGTGGCTTGGAATTCTTAGTTGACATAATGTTTATTATCGGCTTTATATCATCAGTAGTGGCGAGGGGTCACTGCCCACGGTTTGCATAGCGCCTGATGAGCAAATCAATTGCACCAGCAGGCCCCACCCAAAGTTTTTCTTCGACGATTTCGGATACGGAAACCCAGCGATGCCTAACGGTGTCACGGTGTTCGTTCTCGGTCCAGTTCTCTGAACTTGGCTCAAAACTCTCGGAAACCCGCAGTT
>JBEGRX010000009.1:0-20963 GCA_041180205.1 Actinomycetota bacterium
ACGACGAGGCGTAAATCTCGTGGCATTCGTAGCGCTAGGGCAAGGTTCAGCGGGTAATTCTGCCGCCCCAACAAAGGCATCTAAGGTTGCTTTCATACTGTTGGCACCCGGCATGATTTACCTCGGGCTGTTCTTCCTAACCCCGTTGGTTTCGCTGGTAATCACATCACTCAAAACCGCCTCGTTCACCGGCGAGATTGGTATGTATGACTACGCATTCCAGGTTTCGAACTACGCCTACGCGCTCGAGCAGTATCTGCCTCAGATCACCAGAAGCTTCCTGTACGCACTGGTCGCGACCTTCATGGCGCTTTTGATTAGCTACCCAATCGCATACTTCATCGGCGTCAAGGCAAGAACCAAGCCAGTGCTGCAGGCTTTCTTGCTCACGCTGGTGATCGCTCCGTTTTTCATTAGCTTTCTGCTTCGCACCTTTGCCTGGAAGCAGATCTTTTCTAACGAGTCGCCAGCGACTCAATTCCTGCAGTCAATAGGGGTGCTGGCCCCAGATCAGTATGTGATCGGCTCCAGCTTTGCGGTGATCGCAGGTTTGACCTACAACTTCATTCCATTTATGACGCTTCCGATCTACACCTCGCTGGAGCGCTTGGACACTCGTCTGGTGGAGGCGGGTTCGGACCTGTATGCCACCCCGGCGCAGACATTCTGGAAGGTAACCTTCCCACTTTCCCTGCCAGGTGTGATCTCAGGAACCCTGCTGACTTTCATCCCGATTTCTGGTGACTATGTTTCGGCATCCAGAGACTTTTTGGGAGGCTCCGACACCGCGATGATCGGTAACGTGGTTGAGGCCAACTTCTTCAGAATTCAGGATTACCCAACTGCATCCGCGCTCTCTGTCATGCTGATGGCCGCAATCGTGGTTTTGGTTTCGGTTTACGTTCGCAAGAGTGGAACGGAGGAGCTGCTGTGAGATTCTCGCTTGGCAGGTGGCTGCTCCCAACATATGTCGGTTTGGCGTTCATCTTCATGATGATTCCAATTGCCTACACCTTCGTCTTCTCCTTCAACAAGGTTGAAAAGTCCAACATCGCCTGGAAAGAGTTCACCTTCGACAACTGGCTGAACATGTGTGGCCAGCCGGTCGTTTGTGAGGCTTTTGGTAACTCGGTTGCCATTGCCGTGATTTCCACCCTGATTTCTACCGCGCTAGGAACTGCTATTGCGATTGCGCTGGGTCGCTACAAGTTCAAGGGCCGTGCGGCAACCAACCTACTTTTGTTCTTGCCAATGGCAACCCCCGAGGTTGTAATGGGTGCTGGCCTAGCGGCGCAGTTTTTGAATGTTGGTATCTCAAAGGGCTTTTGGACCATCGTGGTTGCCCACGTGATGTTTACCTTGAGCTTTGTGGTGGTTACCGTAAAGGCGCGAGTCGCCACGCTAGATCCAAGACTCGAGGAAGCCGGTCGCGATCTCTATGCGAATGCTGCGGCGGTGTTCTGGAGAATTACCTTCCCACTGCTCTTGCCAGGCATTATGGCGGCAGCGATGCTGTCTTTCGCATTGAGTTTTGACGATTTCATCATCACCCAGTTCAACTCGGGACCAGAGACGACGTTCCCGAAGTTTGTTTACACCGCAGCAGCGCGAGGCATTCCACCAGAGGCGAACGTAATTGGTTCGTTGGTCTTCATCGTGGCAATTGCCATCGTGATGGTGGTGCAGGTGCGAGCCTCGCAAAAGGCCAAGAAGCTTCGCGCCTAGCGGTATAGCGCCTCAACTGCCTCGCGGAAGTGCGCGTGGTGGTGAGCGACGTCCTGCTCGGTTGCGGCAGGCGAGAACAGCACCATGTTGTGGAATGGCGTCATCAGAATTCCGCGGTTGATCGCGTGCAGTTGCAGGTACTGCTGCAATTCAAAGTCATCCGCTTCGGCAGCCTCGCGTCCAGTTAGCGGGGCAGTAGGGCGGAAGCTGTATTCGCCGCGACAACCAATCTGGGAGACCTGCCACGGCAGCTCAAACTCATCAATCACAGACTGAATGTTGTTGGTCCACATCGTGGCAAGTTTGGTCATGTGTTCAAAAGCCTGGGCAGTCAGCACCTCGCTCAGGGTGGCTCGCACGGCTGCCATCGACAGCGCATTGCCGGCAAGCGTGCCGCCAACACCACCGACGTCGATGGACTCGAGGTTGGTCGAACCAGCGATGCGCTTCGCGAGCTCATCGGTTAGGCCAAATGCACCGACTGGCACGCCACCGCCGATGGTCTTTCCCAGCACTACGGCATCTGGCTGGAGCTTGTGAGCCCGGGTCATGCCGCCGGTTCCGGCGGAGATGGTGTGGGTCTCATCCAGGATCCAAATCACGTCGTACTTTTTGCACAGCGCCTGCATGCCCTCTAGGTAGCCGGGCTCTGGTAGCACGATGCCGATGTTGGTTAGCGCCGGCTCCATGAGCATGGCGGCGATTTCGCCGGTTGCAAAGGCGAGCTCAGCGGCCTCGAGGTCGTTGAATGGAATCACCACGGTGGTCTGGTTCGGGTGAACCGGCATGCCGATGTTGTCGCGACGTGGCACGGTTGCGCCATTGTCATCCATCACGGCAAAGGTCTCGTCCACGGTGCCGTGGTAGCAGTAATCGTGGACAGCAATCTTGGATCGTCCGGTCACGTGTCTGGCGTAGCGCAGGATGTGTCGGTTTGCATCGGTGGCGGTTAGCGTGAACTGCCACTTCGGAAGACCAAAACGTTCGGCCAACAGACTCGCCGATGCGATGGCATCGGCGGTTGGCAGCATGTAGGTAGAACCTTTGGCAATTTGAGACTGCACGGCTTTCACGGTTGCATCGGGAGCGTGGCCGCACATCGCGCCGGTGTCACCGAGGCAGAAGTCGGTGTATTCCAGCCCATCAACATCGGTGAAGTGTGAGCCCTTGGCGTGGTCTACATAGATTGGGAATGGGCCTGGCCACTTGGACATCCAGATCATTGGAACGCCAGCGACCATTGGGCCTAGGGCCGCTTGGTGGTTAGCGGCAGATTTTGGGTGGGCTTGAATGAAGCGGTTGATTTCTTCATTGAATAGGTTGTCTAGGCGCGCTCTGTCGCCGTAGGCATGCACGATGAATCACCTTCGATTCTGATTAACTTACGCATCGTTGAGCCCAAAAGGCTCTAAAGCCACCTTAGGGGGTGACTTACAACTTTGCCAAACCGGCAGCGAGCACGTCCATGGCGTCGTGCAGAAGCTCGTCGGTAATGGCAAGCGGTGGCAGGAAGCGGATCACGTTGTTGTAGGTTCCGGCATTAAGAATTAGCACGCCGTTTGCGTGACAGTGCTTTACCAATGCTTCGACTGCAGCCGAGTTTGGAGTCTTGGTGCCTGGTTCAACCAACTCAATGGCGATCATCGCACCTTTGCCGCGCAGGTCGCCAATCATGGGGTGCTGGCTCTTGAGGTCAGTTAGTCGACCAATTAGCACCTGCTCGATTTCCAAAGCGCGCTCTAGCCAGCCACCCTCTTCGATCTGCTCCAGCACTGCGACACCGGCTGCGGTCGCGGTTGGGGAGCCACCGAAGGTGCCACCTAGGCCACCGGCGTGGGAGGCGTCCATGATTTCGGCGCGACCAACCACACCTGAAAGTGGCATACCACCTGCGATTCCCTTGGCCACGGTAATCAGGTCAGGCTCGAAGCCCTCTTCCCACTCCGAGGCGAACCACTTTCCGGTTCTTGCGATACCGGACTGCACCTCGTCGGCAACCATCACGATGCCGTTGGCGCGGCACCATGCGGCCAAAGTTCTCAAGAAGCCAGGTGCTGGAACGATGAAACCACCCTCGCCCTGGATTGGCTCAATGAATACTGCTGCAAGCTGAGCTGCGCCCACTCGCTTTTCGAGGTAGGTGATGGCACGGGTTGCGGCTTCCTCGCCGGTCATGCCCTCGGCATCACGGAACGGGTAGCTCATTGGAGCGTGGTGCACGCTTCCAGCCAGCGGACCAAAGCCCGTGCCGTAAGGGTGCATCTTGAAGTTCATGCTCATGGTCAGATTGGTGCGACCGTGGTAGGCGTGGTCAAACACCGCAATTTCAGTGCGACCGGTTGCCTTGCGGGCAATCTTTACCGCGTTCTCAACGGCTTCTGCACCGGAGTTGAAAAAGGCTGCCTTTTTGGCGAAGTTTCCCGGAGCGTGCTTGACCAGCAGTTCACCAACCCGAACGTAAGGCTCATAAGGTGCGACGGTGAACAGGGTGTGCGTTAGCTTGGCAACCTGGTTTTGAACCGCCTGCACGACGCGCTCGTTGGTGTGGCCAATGGTTACCACGCCGATGCCGCTTCCCATATCGATTAGCTGGTTGCCATCGACGTCCTTCATGATCGCACCGTGGGCGTGATCAATAAAGACTGGAAGAGCAGTGCCAACACCGGCAGCAATTACCTGCTTGCGGCGCTCCTGCATCTGGGTGGAGATTGGACCTGGAATTGCGGTTGCGAGGATTCTCTTTTGCTCAAGGCTCATGTCCCTAGTCTAATTTCTAGCCGGCTTTATTGCCTGCCATTTCTTAGATTTGAAAGCGAGTTCTAAGCTTTTGACATGCGCAGAGTAATCGTCCTTGGTTCCACCGGGTCAATTGGCACCCAGGCCCTCGAGGTGATTGCGGCAAACCCAGATCAACTGCAGCTGGTTGGGCTCTCGGCTTTCTCGAATCGAGAGCTGATCAGCCAGCAGGCCAGGCAGTTTGGTCTGGGCGAGCACAGCGTTGCGATTGGCGCTCAAGAGGCCGCTGAGCTGGTCAAGGATATAGAGGCTGATGTCGTGGTCAACGGCATCACTGGTTCGGTTGGGCTAGCGGCAACTTTGGCCACCTTGCGATCTGGCAAAATTTTGGCACTGGCAAACAAGGAGTCCCTCATCGTGGGCGGACCGCTGGTCAAAGAACTGGCTGCCCCGGGGCAGATAGTTCCGGTCGATTCCGAGCACTCCGCAATCGCGCAGTGCCTGAGATCGGGAACAGGGTCCGAAGTTGCAAAACTTATCCTCACCGCATCGGGTGGACCTTTTAGGGGTTTCAGTAAGCAGCAACTCAGCGAGGTAACTCCGCAGCAGGCGCTCAAGCATCCAACCTGGAGCATGGGCAAGGTGGTCACCACGAATTCGGCCAGCTTGGTCAACAAGGGCCTTGAGCTGATCGAGGCTCACCTGTTGTTCGACATTCCTTTTGAACGAATCGAAGTCACCGTGCACCCGCAGTCGGTTGTGCACTCAATGGTCGAGTTCGTTGATGGGTCAGTAATCGCACAGTGCTCGCCGCCAGATATGAAGCTCCCAATTGCACTTGGCATGGCGTGGCCGGATCGACTTGGCAACGTTAGCCAGGCGGTTGACTGGAGCAAAGCTCACAATTGGGTCTTTGAGCCTTTGGACGAGAGTGTTTTTGGCTCAGTTGCGCTTGCCCGCCAAGTTGGTATTGCAGGTCTTACCTATCCTGCGGTTTACAACGCCGCTAACGAACAGGCGGTCGAGGCGTTCCACGACGGCAAGATCAAGTTCACCGGAATCTTTGATGTTATCGATCAGGTAGTGCAGCAGCACACCGCCTCTCAGCCGCTGACGCTGGATTCGGTTTTAGATGCCGAGTTGTGGGCTCGCAAGACTGCGGATTTGCTGATAGCAAAACACTGAAGCGGGCAATAGCAGGTAGCGTTAGAGCCAAATGGACATCGTTCTTTACATTCTGGGCATTTTTGCCGTCATCGCCGGAATTGCGCTGTCGATCGGCCTACACGAGCTAGGTCACTACCTGCCAGCTAAAAAGTTTGGGGTCCGGGTGAAGCAGTTCATGGTTGGCTTTGGGCCAACCGTGAAGTCCTGGCGTAGCGGCGAGACTGAATTTGGTTTCAAGGCCATTCCCCTCGGTGGCTACATCCTGATGACCGGAATGTATCCGCCGGAGAAAAAGCCCTATCGCGGGTTGTTCTCGAAGTGGATAACTGAGGCTAGGGCTGCAGAGCGCGAAGATGTTCAAGAATCCGATGCAGGCAGGCAATTTCATCAACTGCCTCCCTTTAAAAAACTGATCATCATGCTCGGTGGTCCGGTGATGAACTTCTTGCTGGGCATGCTGCTAATCGCGATTGCACTGAGCGGCATTGGCACCTTGCAGCAGGGGCTGACGATTCAAAAGGTTTATCAGTGCGTGCAGGTAGCCGATGATGGTAACTGCGAAGCTGACGCGCCAAAGTCACCGGCGGCGCTCGCCGGCCTAGTGCCGGGCGACACCGTCATCGAGGTTAACGGAAACCCGGTGACGAGCTGGAATGAGGTAATCGCTGGTTTCAATGAACAGCTCGGTCAGCCTTCTAACCTTGTAGTTTCCAGGTCGGGCGAGCGAACTGAGCTAATCATCACCCCGGTTTTCATGGAGCGTCCGCTTTACGATGCCGAGGGCAAGGCGCTGCTAGATGCTGAAGGAGTGCCGCAGACCGAATTCAAGCCACTATTGGGGGTTTTGCTCGAGCCGGAGAATGTACCGCTTTCGCTGCAGGATTCCCTGACCTATGGGCTGAATGCCACAGGGGCAACCTTTGGATTTATTCTGACTTTGCCGCAGCAGGTCTGGGCGGTAACCAGTTCTACCTTTGGTTTAGCCGAGCGCGATCCAAATGGTGCGGTGTCTATCGTGGGAGTCGGGCAGCTCGCGGGAGAGCTAAGTCAGTCAGAGCTGCCACTTAGCGCCAAGATTGCATCGCTACTGATGCTTCTCGGGGGATTGAACCTGGCACTTTTTGCTTTCAATCTGATTCCACTTTTGCCCCTGGACGGTGGGCATGCGCTCGGTGCAGTTTACGAATCGCTGAAGCGCAGCTTTGGACGGATTTTCCTCAAACGGGACCCGGGTCCAATTGACACCGCCCGCACGTTACCGCTGGCCTACGGGGTCTGGTTGGTGTTGATTGCCGTCGGCGTGCTGCTTATCCTTGCCGACATTGTGAACCCAATCACGCTCGGCTAGGAACAAACTAGCTAGCCAAATGTTTATGCTTTGTTGGGATAAGAAGGGATTAAATTGCCTGCTGTAAATCTAGGTCTGCCTAAGTCGCCACCTCCAACTCTTGCTCCTCGGAGAAAGACCCGTCAGATCATGGTGGGTAAGGTTCCTGTCGGTGGCGATGCTCCCATCTCGGTGCAGTCGATGTGCACTACTCCAACCACAGACATCAATGCCACTTTGCAGCAAATTGCCGAGCTCACCGCATCCGGTTGTGACATTGTTCGCGTTGCGGTGCCAAGCCAGGACGATGCTGATGTCTTGCGCATCATCGCCAAGCGCAGCCAGATCCCGGTGATTGCAGATATCCACTTCCAGCCCAAGTATGTTTTCCAGGCCATTGACGCCGGTTGCGGCGCTGTTCGCGTGAACCCAGGCAACATTCGTAAGTTTGACGACCAGGTCGGTGCAATTGCTAAGGCCGCCAAGGACGCCGGTATTTCGCTTCGCATCGGTGTGAACGCAGGCTCTTTGGACCCTCGCTTATTGGAAAAGTACGGCAAGGCAACCCCGGAGGCTTTGGTTGAGTCCGCAGTTTGGGAAGCAAGCCTTTTCGAGGAGCACGATTTCCACGACTTCAAGATTTCGGTCAAGCACAATGACCCGGTTGTCATGGTCAAGGCCTACGAGATGCTCGCAGAGCGCGGGGATTGGCCGCTGCACCTCGGTGTCACCGAGGCCGGACCGGCATTTCAGGGCACCATCAAGTCATCCGTGGCCTTCGGTGCGCTGCTCTCGAAGGGTATAGGCGACACCATTCGAGTTTCACTTTCTGCCCCACCGGTAGAGGAAATCAAGGTTGGCTCACAGATTCTGGAGTCGCTAAACCTTCGTCCGCGCAAGCTTGAGATTGTCTCTTGCCCATCCTGTGGTCGTGCTCAGGTAGATGTTTACACCCTCGCCAATGATGTCACCGCCGGCCTGCAGCACCTCACCGTGCCAATTCGCGTTGCGGTAATGGGTTGCGTGGTCAATGGTCCAGGTGAAGCCCGTGAGGCAGATCTCGGTGTCGCATCCGGTAACGGCAAGGGTCAGATTTTCGTGAAGGGCGAGGTCGTAAAGACCGTGCCGGAATCTGAGATTGTTGCCACCTTGATTGAAGAAGCAAACCGCATCGCAGCCGAAATGGACCCAGCACTTGTTGGCACGGCTCAGGTTATGGTGGCCGACAAGTAGCTAACATTGAGCCCATGCCTATTCGCTTGAGCTCACTCTTTCTGCGCACTTTGCGCGAAGACCCTTCCGACGCGGAAGTAAATAGCCACCGCCTATTGGTTCGTGCTGGCTACATTCGACGCAATGCTCCGGGAGTTTTCACCTGGCTCCCGCTTGGTCTTCGGGTCAAAGCCCGCATTGAACAGATCATTCGAGAAGAGATGGCAAACGCCGGTGCTCAAGAAGTATTTTTCCCAGCGCTCTTGCCAAAGGAGCCATTTGAGGCGACCGGTCGCTGGGAGGAATACGGCGACAACCTATTTAGGCTGCAGGATCGCAAGAAGGCCGACTATCTCCTTGCCCCAACCCACGAAGAGGTATTCACGCTTTTGGTGAAGGACCTTTACTCTTCCTACAAAGACTTGCCGCTTTCGATTTACCAGATCCAGAACAAGTACCGCGATGAGGCTAGGCCTCGAGCGGGGCTATTGCGCGGGCGTGAATTTGTAATGAAGGATGCCTATTCATTCGATGTCACCGATGAGGGTCTGGCTGCAAGCTACCAGGCCCAGCGCGATGCCTATGAGCGCATCTTTAAGCGCCTTGGCGTGGAGTATGCGGTCGTGAAGGCCGATGCCGGTGCGATGGGCGGTTCGAAGTCTGAAGAATTCTTGAACCCCTCTCCAATTGGTGAGGATACTTTTGTGCGCTCGGCGGGTGGATTTGCCGCCAATGTCGAGGCGGTGAAGTTTGCCGTGGCCGCCGATGTCGATGGTTCTAACAACCCGGCTGCTGCGGTGCATGATTCTCCGAACACTCCAACGATTGCGACCCTGGTCGACTACTCAAACGCCAGTTTCCCCAAGGGTGATGGCACCTGGAGCGCGGCTGACACTCTCAAAAATGTGGTGTTGGCACTGACCTCTCCAGAGGGTAAGCGCGAGCTGGTTGTGGTTGGCGTACCAGGTGATCGTGAAGTGGACCAGAAGCGCGCCGAGGCATTCTTTGGGCCAAACGAAGTCGAAGCTGCCAACGATGCGGACTTTGCTAAGCACCCGAGTCTGGTCAAGGGTTACATCGGTCCGGTGAAGGACGGGGTTCAGCTTTTGGGTAAGGATGCCACAAGCGGCATCAGGTATCTGCTAGACCCACGCGTTGCCAAGGGTAGCCAGTGGATTACCGGCGCCAACATCGACCAGAAGCACGTCTATCACCTCACCTATGGCCGAGACTTCACTGCCGATGGCGTTGCCGACATCGCGGAGATTCGCCAGGGCGACCCAGCTCCGGATGGTTCTGGACCGCTGGAATTGGCTCGCGGTATTGAGATCGGTCACGTCTTCCAGCTCGGTCGCAAGTATGCCGAGGCACTTGGCCTTCAGGTTCTGGATGAGAACGGCAAGCTGGTAACAGTCACCATGGGTTCTTATGGCATCGGTGTGACTCGTCTGGTTGCCGTTATCGCCGAAGCATCTCACGATGAAAACGGATTGATCTGGCCCGAGAGCGTGGCCCCAGCCGACCTGCACATCATCGCCGCCGGCAAGGATGAGCTGCCATTTGAGGCTGCCGAGAAGCTTGCCTCAGAGGCCGAGAAATTCAATCTTTCGGTGATTTTGGATGACCGCGCCAAGGTCAGCCCGGGCGTGAAGTTTGCCGATGCCGAGCTGATTGGTGTGCCTTGGATCATCATCTGCGGCCGAGGTGTTGCAGAGGGTGAAGTCGAGTTATGGAACCGCAGAAGCGGCGAGCGGGTTCAGGTCAAGCTAGAATCAGCTGTAGCTGAGCTTTTGGCTAAGCGCGCATAAGAAAATAAAAGGAGCGGCCTTATGGATATCGACATTTCGGTGCTGCGACTGCTGGAGCGCGAAAAAGAGATTCCTTTTGACGATCTGGTCAACATCATCGAGTCCGCAATTCTGGCTGCCTACTACAAGCACATTCAGGACCACGCCAAGGGTCCTCGCGCAGAACTAGATCGCAAGACTGGTCACGTCACCATCTACACCCCCGAGCTAAACGAAGCCGGCGAGCAGGTAGGGGAGAAGGACGTTACTCCAGACGGCTTTGGCCGAGTCGCAGCCTATGCAGCCAAGCAGGTCATTGCCCAGCGCATGCGCGAGATTTCCGACGAGGGATTGCTCGGGGAATTCAAGGGCAAAGAAGGCGACATCGTTGCCGGAGTAATCCAGCAGGGCTCGCGCTCCAACATGGTCTACGTGAACCTAGGTTCTATCGAAGCGCTAATGCCTCCCGAGGAGCAGGTGCCGGGTGAGGACTATGCCCACGGCAGCCGCATTCGCGTCTACGTGACCAGCGTTCAGCGCGGCCCACGAGGACCGCAGATCACTGTTTCACGCACTCACCCGAACCTGGTTCGCAAGCTTTTTTCACTCGAGGTGCCAGAAGTTGCCTCCGGGCAGGTAGAGATCGCCTCAGTAGCGCGCGAAGCCGGTCACCGCACCAAAATTGCCGTGATTGCAAAGGAGCCTGGCATCAACGCCAAGGGCGCGTGCATCGGAGAGCTGGGTCAGCGTGTCCGTGCCGTGTCGGCAGAACTGAACGAAGAAAAGATCGACGTTGTTGATTACAACGAGGATCTTTCTAAGTTTGTTGCTCAGGCGCTATCGCCAGCTCGAGTCTCAGATGCCTTCGTAATTGATGCCGCCACCAAGGCGGTTCGGGTTCTAGTTCCTGATTTCCAGCTGTCTTTGGCAATAGGCAAAGAGGGTCAGAATGCACGTCTGGCTGCCAAGCTAACCGGCGCCAAGATAGACATTCAGCCCGACAGCATTCTCGAAGGCTAGCCCAATCGGGGCTGAGGGCCTAGAATGAACCCCGTAAGAACCTGCGTTGGCTGCCGTCAGCGCGATTTGAAAAAGAATTTGGTTCGAGCAATTGCAGAAAACGGTGTTGTGAGAGTTGATCTCGCTTCCCGGCTTCCAGGCCGCGGGGTTTGGTTTCATCAAGATTGTTCGCAATTAGTTTTGGATCGAAATGGGTTCAGAAAAGCCTTGGGCGAAGCAAGTACCGCTGAGTTTGAGGCCTGGCATAGACAGGCAAGAGAAGATGCTGGAAACAAGATGAGTTCCTCGAAATGAGATCCGCTCACAACTAAAGCCTGCCCTGTTCGGGTAGGCCCGAACAGGAGAAACTAAGTGGCGCTTCCACGCGTATATGACCTGGCCAAGGAACTTGGCATTGACACCAAGGTCGCACTATCCAAGCTTGAAGAGCTCGGCGAGTATGTCAAAGGTGGCTCATCCACCATCACCCCACCGGTAGCTGCCAAGCTTCGTGCCGCGTTCCCGAATGCCGGCAAGGCTGCACCTCAAAAGGCAGAGCCGAAGGCGGCACCGGCCGCTGAAACTTCGGCACCCGCACCAGCTCCAGTCGCAAAGCCTGCTCCGCAGGTAGAGGCTGCGACTCCTGCAGCTAAGGCTCCGGTTGCTCCAGAGGCTGCGACCCCGCCAGCAGCTAGTTCAATCATCGGCATTCCACGTCCGGGCAACAACCCATTTAGCTCTAACCAGGGCATGGGCATTCCACGCCCAATGGCTCGTCCTGGTAACAACCCATTCAGTTCCAACCAGGGCATGGGCCGCGGTCCACGTCCGGCTGGTGCTCCACGTCCAGGTGGCGCTGGTGCGCGTCCCGCGCAGGGCGGAGCTCCGCGTTCTGGTGCACCTCGTCCAGGTGGCGCACCACGTCCGGCTGGTGCTGGTTTTGGTAGCCCGCGTCCCGGTGGCGCTCCAGGTTTTGGGGCTCCGGGAGCCGGAGCTCCGGGTGGTCGTCCAGGACCTGGCGGTCGTGGTGGTCGCGGTGCTGGCACCGCCGGTGCCTTCGGAAAGGGTGGCTCCAAGAACAAGGGCCGCAAGTCCAAGCGCACTAAGAGAGAAGAATTTGAGCAGAGAGAGGCTCCGAGCCTGGGCGGTGCAATGGTGCCACGCGGCGACGGCAACACCGTTGTTCGCATCCGCCGCGGATCCTCAATTCAGGACTTCGCAGACAAGATTGGCGCTAACGCAGGCCAGCTAATCACCGTGCTGTTCCACCTGGGGCAGATGGCAACCGCAACCGCATCCTTGGATGAGGACACCTTCCAAATTCTCGGTGTAGAACTGGGTTACAAGGTCGAGGTGGTTTCTCCAGAGGACGAAGAGCGTGAGCTATTCGAGGGCTTTGGCTTGGACATCTCAACCGGTATCGAGGATGAGGATGATGAAGACCTACAGCCTCGACCTCCGGTGGTAACCGTTATGGGTCACGTTGACCACGGTAAGACCAAGCTTCTGGACTCGATTCGCAGTGCAAACGTGGTGGCCGGCGAGGCCGGCGGCATCACCCAGCACATCGGTGCCTACCAGGTGCACACCGTGCACGAGGGCATCGAGCGCGCGATTACCTTTATTGACACCCCGGGTCACGAGGCCTTCACCGCCATGCGTGCTCGCGGTACTCAGGTAACCGATATCGCCATCTTGGTGGTGGCAGCTGATGACGGCGTCATGCCGCAGACTATTGAAGCTCTGAATCACGCCCAGGCAGCTCAAGTGCCAATCGTGGTAGCAGTGAACAAGGTCGACAAGGAGGGTGCAAACCCTGCCAAGATTCGTCAGCAGCTAACCGAGTTCGGTTTGGTTGCCGAGGAATACGGTGGCGACGTGATGTTCGTTGACGTGTCTGCCTTGAAGAACCAGGGTATTGACCGCCTGCTTGATGCAGTGCTGCTAACTGCTGATGCAGCGCTGGATCTGCGTGCTAACCCAGACCGCGATGCTCGCGGTGTGGCGATTGAAGCCAACCTGGACCGCGGTCGCGGTTCGGTCGCAACCGTTCTGATTCAGTCTGGAACCCTGGAGGTTGGTGACGCAATCGTTGCCGGTAGCTCACACGGTCGCGTTCGTGCCATGTTCGATGAGAACGGCGAAGCGGTTGAGAGGGCCTTGCCTTCTCGTCCAGTTCAGGTGCTTGGTTTGCAGTCGGTGCCACGCGCCGGTGACACCTTCGTGGTGGCCGAGGACGAGCGTCAGGCGCGCCAGATCGCTGAGAAGCGTGAGGCGGCAGATCGCAATGCACTGCTGGCAAAGACCCGCAAGAAGCTATCGCTCGAGGACTTCACCAAGGCACTCGAAGAAGGCAAGGTTGAATCACTCAACCTCATCATCAAGGGTGACGTCTCCGGTGCTGTCGAGGCTCTGGAAGACAGCCTGCTCAAGATTGTGGTCGACGACTCAGTTCAGCTTCGAATCATCCACCGCGGTGTTGGTGCGATTACCGAGTCTGACGTCAACCTGGCAACCGTTGACTCCGCAGTCATCATCGGATTCAACGTCCGTCCAGACAACAAGGCAAGAGAGCGTGCCGACCGCGAAGGCGTCGACGTGCGTTTCTACTCCGTTATCTACAACGCGCTGGACGATATCGAGAGTTCGCTCAAGGGCATGCTCAAGCCAGAGTACGAAGAGAAGCAGATGGGCACCGCAGAGGTCCGCGAGATCTTCCGCTCTTCCAAGTTCGGCACCATCGCAGGTTCCTACGTTCGCTCCGGTCTGATCCGACGCAACGCCATGGCACGTGTGTTGCGTGATGGCGTAATGATCAAGGAAGGCCTAAAGGTTGACTCCCTGAAGCGATTCAAGGACGATGCCACCGAGGTAAAGGCTGACTACGAGTGTGGTATCGGTCTGGGTGACTTCAACGACATCTTGGTCGATGACGTCATCGAGACCTACGAGATGGTTGAGAAGCCGAGGGTCTAGTGGTTGATCACGCACGTGCTCGCAGACTTGGAGAGCGAATCAAGGTACTGGCCGCAGAAGCGCTGGAAAAGGTTGTCAAAGACCCGGACCTAGGCTTTGTGACCATTACCGACGTTCGCGTCAGCCCTGATCTGTCTCAGGCCAAGCTCTACTTCACGGTGTTTGGCAGCGCTGAAGAACTCGAGATCACCAAAGAGATACTCGAGAGCTACAAGGGTCGCGTGCGCAGTGAAATTGGTCGTCACCTCGGGATTCGCATAACCCCTGCCATCGAGTTCATCAACGACGAGGTGCCGGTGGCAGCCGGGGCATTGACAGATCTTTTGGCCGAGGCAAAGCGTCGCGACGCTGAGCTCGAGAAAATTGCCAAGGATGCCAAGCCTGCCGGTGACGCCGACCCTTACGTCAAGCCAAAGACTCAGGACGATTAGTGCCCGCCGCACTGGTGCTGATAGATAAGCAGCCGGGGTGGACTAGCCACGACGTGGTAGCAAAACTGCGAGGAATACTCGGCACCAGAAAAATAGGTCACGCTGGCACCTTGGATCCGATGGCAACCGGGCTGCTGGTCCTAGGCGTTGATGGCGGAACCAAGCTGCTGCAGTTCATTTCAGGAAGCGATAAGCAGTACCTGGCAACCATCCGGTTAGGCGCTGCCACTCACACCGACGATGCCGAGGGTGAAGTTATATTTTCTGCAGCTGCCAACCAGTTATCTGCCGCGCAGATCGATGACGAAATCCAAAAGCTTTCTGGCAACATCACACAGGTGCCATCATCGGTCAGCGCCATCAAGGTTGATGGCAAGCGAGCTTACGATTTGGTGCGTGACGGCCAAGAGGTTGAACTCAAAGGGCGAGCTGTAACCGTAACTCGGTTCGAGCGCACCTCTGATCTTCGTCCAGTGGATAACTTTGTAGATTTTGATGTTGTGGTGGACTGCTCGTCGGGCACCTACATCCGCGCTCTGGCTCGAGACATCGGTTCAGCACTCGGGGTAGGTGGACACCTGACCATGTTGCGCAGAACCAAAATCGCCAATTTTGATGTTGCCAATGCCACCGAGATCGATAAAGCCCCCAAACTTGTCCCGCTGGTTGAAGCGGCGCGGGAAATGTTCAGCGCTATCGAGCTTGGCTATGAGCAGGCGCGCGATATCGTGCATGGCAAGCGCCTCAATCTGAGTGCAATTGGCTTGACTGCGGCGACCTGGAATTCTGACCTGCTCGCGGTGTTAGAACCGATTGGCAACCAAGTGAAGTCGGTAGTGGTTTTCCCGGAGGTGTTCAATGCTTGAGTGGTGGTATCAAGCTCAGCTGTGGTTTGGCGTATTGGCTGGATTGTTGCTGGTGTTGATGGGGCTCGTTGGCCGCAAGCCATCTGGATTCTCTTTGGCACTGGTTGCCGGCAGTGAATTTGGATTATTGATGCAGTTGATTGCGTCGATAACGCTCGTGGTGCTGGGTCAGCGTGCCGCGATCGACACCTGGGAGTTTTTCGGCTATCTGATCGTCGCGATCATGGTTCCGGTCGGGGCTGCGATCTGGGCTTTGGTTGAGCGTAATCGTTGGTCCACGGTGGTGATGGGAGCCGGTGTTCTGACTGTGGCGGTAATGCTGGTTCGAATGAATCAAATCTGGACCGGAGACATCGTTTCATTCTCGTAGTTCTCGCCCTCAGTTAACCTTTCGTTCACTTTCCGTTAGTGGCAATTCAACCCTTAGACTCCACGCTAGAGGGCATGTCGAATGATGTAGCGCCCCAGCGTCTCAAGCTGCGCAGTAAGCCATCTCGAACCGCTGACAAAATCTTCTTCGCGGTTGCAAAGGCCGCGGGCTACTCGTCCTTCGTGTTGGTGGCCGCAATCTTGTTCTTCCTGATGCTCCGCGCCTGGCCGGCGTTCGAGTCTCAAGGTGTCGTGAACTTCATCTTCGGAGCTGGTTGGAATTCCACCACTGATCCTCAGATCTTCCACATGGGCCCAATGCTCTACGGCTCGCTCTTGATTGCGGCAATCGGTGTCGCGCTCGCTGTTCCGATGGCTATCTCGATCTCGTACTTCATTGCCTTTATGGCTCCAGAGCGGTTGGCAAAGATTGCAACCGTAATCGTGGACTTGCTAGCGGCAATTCCTTCGGTGGTAATTGGCCTCTGGGGTCTCGGCGTTTTCTCGCCAGTTGCAGCTGAGTGGGGGCGGATGCTCAGCGAGTCGCTCGGTTTCATTCCGGTGTTCAGTAACGCGGTGGATATCTTCCTGCGCTCACCGTTTATCGCATCGTTGGTGATTGCGGTAATGATCGTGCCGATTATCTCTTCGATCACTCGCGAAATCTTCTCGCAGATGGACCAGGAAATCATTAAGGGTGCAATGGCGCTGGGTGGCACCCGTGAGTCAATCTTTCGCAAGGTGATTCTGCCAACCGCATCCGGTGGAATTGTCGGTGGCGTGCTTTTGGCGCTTGGCCGCGCCATGGGTGAAACCGTAGCGATTTTCTTCGTATTGAACCTCACCTTTGACGATTACAACTGGTTCAAGATTCTCGAACCATCCGGTGGCGCGGTGGCTTCGCTGGTGCTAGCGAGATTCAACGAAGCGCTGGACACCGAGCTTTCTGCTCTGCTGGCCGCCGGAGTGGTGCTGTTTGTCGTGACCTTGATTGTCAACACCATCGCTTCATACATCGTGGCAAAGGCTCAGCCTTGGAGGAAGCTATGACCGAGACCCTCTCAAGACCAAGACCTAAAAATGCTTCCCCCTGGGTGAAGCTTGGCAGCCGGGTTCGCTTCGCTTCTTGGACCGCATCACTGTTGCCGGCAGCAATTTTCGTCGCGGCCTGGCTTGGGTTGCAACTTGACTTCATGGCTGCGCTGTTGACCATTTTCTTGCCAATCCAATTGCTATTTGGAGCTTGGGCTGGTTTTTACTCCTACGGTCGTAAGGGCGTCAACGACGGTCTCTTGGTGGTCGTAACCTTCTTCTTCTCAACCTTTGTGCTGGTGCTGTTGGCATCTGTGCTTTGGAGCGTTATCTCCGAGGGTGCAGCAGCGCTATCGCCTCACTTTATCTACCAGAACAACCGCTACATCACTGGCACCACCGGTCTTGAAATTGGCGGAGCCGGTCACGCGATTTTGGGATCGATCATCATCACTGGTATCACGACCGTGATCACGGTGCCACTTGGCGTGGCGACCGCCGTCTACTTGACGGAGACCAGGGACGGCGCAAGGGGAGTGGTTAGGACCCTGCTTCAAGCCCTTGCCGGTTTGCCATCGGTGGTTGCCGGTTTGTTTATCTACTCAATGTTGATTGTGAGCGGTTGGTCTAGCCAGGTCGGCCTAATGGCATCCCTTGCCCTGATCCCGCTAATGCTGCCAACCATCGCTCGTGTCGCAGAGGAAGCGCTGCGCCTAGTTCCAGCTGAGCTGCGAAACGGCGCGCTGGCTCTCGGTGCACCAAGCTACAAAGCGTTCTTTATGGTTACCCTGCCTGCCGCCAAATCAGGCATTGTGACAGCCGTGCTTTTGGGTGTGGCGCGAATCATCGGTGAGACGGCACCGTTAATCTTGACCGCTGTTATTGCCAACGAAACCAACCTCAACCCAACCGCTGGCGGTATGGCTACTTTGCCTACCTACATTTACAACTTCCTCTACCTAGGAGATGCCACCAGCTTGCAACGCGCTTGGGGTGCGGCACTGGTGCTACTGATTTTTGTTGGAATTTTGTTCGTGGGAGCACGTTTGGCCTCCGCAACTCGCGTCGGCAGCAAGCCAAAGAGGAGAAAGAAATAATGAGCAACCTCAATCACCTTGAAACCAAGGACATAAACGTCTGGTTTGGTGAGCGCCACGTATTGCGTGATGTCTCCTTGCAGTTTCAGAACAACCACGTCACCGCGCTAATCGGCCCTTCCGGTTGCGGTAAGTCGACCTTTATTCGCACGCTGAACCGCATGCACGAGCTAATCCCGGGCGCCGGTCTCAGCGGTCAGGTTTTGCTAAACGGTCAGGACATTTATGCCGAGGCAGTTGACCCGGTGAATGTTCGCATTGAAATCGGAATGGTTTTCCAAAAGCCAAACCCATTTCCAACTATGACCATCAAGGAGAACATCCTCTCTGGCCTAAAGCTCTCCGGTCGCAAGATCGAGGATGCCGATGACCTGGTTGAGACTTCGCTCACTCGGGCATCGATGTGGAACGAGGTTAAGGACCGACTATCCGAGCCCGCACTTTCGCTATCCGGTGGTCAGCAGCAGCGTCTGTGCATCGCAAGATCCCTTGCGATGAACCCAAACGTGCTTTTGATGGATGAGCCATGTTCAGCCCTAGACCCGGGTTCAACCCGACGCATCGAAGAGACCATCTTGGAGCTCAAGGAGAACATGACGATTGTCATCGTTACCCACAACATGCAACAGGCGCAGCGTGTTGCAGACTCCACCGCTTTCTTCCTGTCGGAGAACGGAAACCCAGGCGAGGTTGTCGAATTCGACACCACCGAGAACGTCTTTATTCGTCCGAAGGACGAGCGCACCAATGAGTACGTGAATGGACGATTTGGTTGATGTTCACCATCGGTTTACCTTCTGAACAGAGTGGGTTAATCCGGTAACCAAAGAATCTAGTTGTCATCAAGACTTTCTATAAAGGAGAACCAATGCGTTTGAAGAAGTTTGCCAGCATCACTGCTGGTGCAGCGCTTGTCGCAGCTTCCGTGTTCAGCGGATCTGCAGCAATGGCTGGCGAAACCATCACCGGCACCGGTGCGAGCTACACCCTCTCTCTGCAGACCGAGTGCTCTGCTGGATACACCGCTCACAAGGTGACCTATGTTTCCAAGGGCTCGACCACTGGTCGCTCAGACTTCACCAAGGGCGTAAGCGACTTCGGTGGCTCTGACATCGTCTACAAGGCAACCGAGACCAAGCCAAAGGACTTCACCTACGTACCGCTTCTGGGTGGACCAATCGCTATCTCCTACAACATCGCTGGAGTTAGCCGCCTGAACCTAACCGCCGCTGTGATCAGCGACATCTACCTGGGCAAGATCACCAAGTGGAACGACAAGGCCATTGTGGCGCTGAACAAGACCACCAAGCTTCCAGATGCCACCATCACCCCGGTCTACCGTTCGGACGGCTCTGGTACCTCTGCTAACTTCACCAACTACCTAAAGCAGGTTGCAGGCAGCGCCTGGACCATGGCCGACTCATTCAAGTCTGCTGCTACCGGAGTCGTCGGTGTTGGCGCAAGCGGTAACTCTGCCGTTGCAACCACCATCAAGTCGACCGCGAACTCCTTCGGTTACATCGACCTTGCAGATGCCAACAAGAACGCGCTAGCAATTGCCCACCTTCAGAACGGCTCTGGCCAGTTCCTAAAGCCAAGCATTGCAAACTCCAAGAAGTTCATCGAGGCAACCTCGATGAAGGCAACTGGTGAGGTTGTATTCGACTACAACAAGAAGCTAGCTGGTGCTTACAACCTCTCGCTAGTTTCCTACGGAATCGCTCCTACCAAAGCCGGTACCGCAAAGGCTGACGCAGTGCGCGAGTACTTGACCTACTTCATCAAGGACTGCTCCCCAGCAAAGGCTGCGGCCGTTGGATACGTTGCACTATCGGGCAACTTCCAGAAGACCGCACTGAAGCTAGTTGCAAAGATCAACTAATCACAAATTGAACAAGAACATCTGGGGCACGGTATCCGTGCCCCAGATGTCCCATTTGGAGGGAAAGTAAATGCGCAAGTTAGTCTCGGCTATCGCCCTATCGGGAGCCATTCTGGCCACCTTGACGGCATGTGACCCTCCAATGCCGGACTCTTTGATTGTTGAGCTTGCCGAGCGCACCGTGGTTTGCCCAGAGAGCTCAGTCGACCTGGTTGCCACCGAGTCGGTGCTGGATGTATCCAGCTTCTGGAACGACAGCATGGCCAATGCCTGCGAGTTGAGTTTCAACATCGTTGAGGAGACCGCGAGCGGAATTGAAATTACCGATCACGAGGGCTTTAAGTGTGAGCCGTTCCTGACGGTTCCGGTGGCCATCGATGCCGCTGTCATCACATTTATGGTTGGTGAAAACTACGAATTGACCTTCGATGCCCCGACTCTGGCGGGGATTTTCTCGGGCAAGATCACCAATTGGTCTGACCCTGCAATTGCGGCCCTAAATGAATTTGGTGTGTTTGAAGATCAAGAGATCATTATTTCCCCAACTGCCCTCGGCCCCGCTCGTGATGCTATGGAATTTTGGTTGGAGACCGAAACCGGCGAGGATCTCGACCTGAGCTTCATCGCGGACTCTAGTGAATTGGAGTCAGAAGCCATCTATGCGCTGAGCGATGGCGAACTACGCATCACCGGCTTCTCTAGCACTTTGACCACCGGTTATCCGCTCGCCAACATCGCAACCATCCCCGGCGATCTGGCAAGCGTTGTGGTGCCAGATGCCCGATTGATTCAGACCGCAGGTACCCAGGTTGACCTAGTCAAGGACGTTGACGCCCAGACCGTTGATTTCGTTTACAACCGGGACAACGAGGTACAGCCCCTGTTGGGTGCGGTTGATGCACTAGCGCCTTATGCGCCGATATACGGCATCAAGATGGGGCTTTGCGGTGAGGACACTGTCGATCTGCGAAACACCGCTCGCTACCTGCTTCGCCTGGACGCACAGGGTGTGATTGCAACAGGTGTGTCTTCGCCACTACCAGAGCACATTCGAATCGCATCCGCTGCGCTGATCGACTCGGGAAACCCGAGCTTGAAGCTAGAGACTGAAGTAACTGAGTAGACCTCAATTACACTTATCCGGTGCCAACTCAATCCCTCGGTATCGGAAGACTGCTGATTGCCGTGTATGCAATTTTTGCTATCTCCGCTTCGGCGAGAGCCAGCTATCAGCTAATTAGAGAGTTTGAGCAAGCCCCTCTGGCTTACTCGCTATCGGCGATTTCTGCGGCTGTCTATGTGCTTGCCACCATCTCACTCACCAGGCAGCAACCTAAGTGGCAGCGAATTGCAAGCT